>PLMX01000175.1 GCA_003142635.1 Syntrophaceae bacterium
CCAAGCTTTGCTTGGCGCACCAACATTTCAAGCGCCGGAGAATTCTTTCTCTGCCCCTTGAATCCTTGAATTCGGTAGTGAGCGAATGAAGAACGACCATTCCTTAAGAATCGAAGATTCTCCACAGCCCGGCTGCGGAGAGCTTCAATCCTCGGGCTCTTCAATTCTCGACATGCCGCCAACACCTTGGGAAAATGATACGCAAAGATAATGCATTAACAGCGGGGGGCACAAAGACGCAGGTGAAAGGAGTCCGTTACAAGAGTAAAAAAAAGGCCGAAAGTGCGACTCCCGGCCTTTTTAGCTATTTGATCTACTTGTTCTCTTTATCCTCTTCGTCCTCTTCGTCGAATACAGCTTCCTGCGAGCCTGCAGGGACTTCCGCATCTATCGAACGCCCGATTCCTCGCGAGAGGAGCGCCGATATGAAGAACAGAAGAATGACGGAAATAATGATGATCAGGACGATTGTCGTGGTCCATGCCTTCACTTCTTTTTCTACGTCCTGAGAAGCCTTGGTGGCCATCTCATTGAACTTTTCCACGTTCACTCCCATTCCGATCCATCCGAAGCCACCGGGTTTAGGGTAGTCATTCGAGTAGAATTTAATGGGCGCATACGCTACGAATTTCGTCTGGCCGGCAAATTTGTACGTCTTGATGCCTGTATTTCCGGCAGCCGCATCCTTTGCGACAGCAGGCAGACCCGGATCCATAAAACCGAGAAGGTTGAGGTTCAGTACTTCTTCGCCCTTCTTGCTCATTGCCTCCGCAGTCTTATCGGTAAGGGGAGGAACCGGCGTTCCATCGGGATACAGACCCTCTACGTGATAATCATTGGGGTGCGCGATGACAAGCCCCAGGTTATCCACCATGTAGGCGTAGCTTCCTGTCGCTGCATCCGCCCTGAATACATACCCGGACTGGGTCGGTATAACATGATCGGTAAACCCGGAAACGTGCTGAAAATCAAGGGCAAGACTGATAACGCCTGAAAATCCTTCCTTGCCGAAGATCGGCGTGGCCATGCGAATTATTCCCTGAAAACGTTTGCCCTTTTCAAAATCCAGTTTATTCACATACCAGCCCGTGACATGGCCGATATATACTTCGCCTTTATTCAGTTTCGACGCTTTGCTGAAGTAGTCCTCGGATTTATATTGCGTGTTGGCGGGATTACTCACATTCGCGAAGCCCGATTTAGCGGCCCCGCCATTCACAATCTTTATCACCTCATTTCCATTCCTGTCGATGAGGGACATCTCGGTATACAGAGGGGCAAGGACCTGTTGAATTTTATTATCCTGTTTTACCCAGATTGCTTTCTTGTTTTCGTTCACAAATTGCTTGTAGCTTGCTTCGGTCGCGGGGATGATGGTTGCAATCAACAGATCCTTCTTTCTTTCCNNAGAATGCCGTTGGCAATCAGAATAGCCATCAGTGAAAAGGGGATTACGATAAGCAGGAAGAATACTCTCGCTACCGTAAAAAGCTGCTTATCTTTCTTATTTTCTGGCATTGCCTTCTCCCCCTAACTTTGTCAGATTTGAAGTTAATTGTTCTTGAATGAATTAACCTAAAAAATAACGCATAAAGGGGTTTGCAAATAGAAGAACAAGCGCAACAACCAGCGCATAAATGGCGATCGACTCCGCCATGGCCATACCGATGAGCATGGTCATCATGATTTTACCCTGAACGCCGGGGTTTCTTCCCACGGCCTGACATGCGCCGTTCGTCGCAGTACCGATTCCCAAGCCGGCTCCGACAGCGCCTATACCCATAGCCAAGCCTGCACCCAGCATGGCGCCTACGGCGAAGAGGACCTTCGTGTAAGATTCACCCGACGGAATTGCTTCTGCTGCATACACAAGCTGTGAGGACGATAACAGAGCAGCCATTGTTGAAAATAGAGTTAATAAAATCTTTCCGAATCTCCGTAACATTTTTTTTCTCCTTTCCTATTAGAAGTTAATCCATAATTCCCCATTCCCATAACATAAAAACATATCGGGGGAAATAGGAAATATTATAAAACTGCGTAACCAATTGCAACAGGCATGCCATTGATACGCCCGCAGCGCGTATCCGTTCTAACACTACGCAACGACGATGTTATTCTTATTTATTCACGGAACTAAATATCCGCTGCGAATGCTTAATGTTTTAACGTTTTGTTCAATTGCCTCCGCCAGGTTTGAACGAAAAGTGCAATGCAGTCCGAAATAAGTTAAGATTAAGTCACCTGTGAATTTTCTTTTATTCACCTCTTCGTCCTTCTGACGATAAATCGATCCCGGAGATGCTGAGAGCGCGCTACGGAATAATCCGTATATTTCTATTGAAAATTTGCAGCTTGACCGGTATATCATATGAAAACTAAGACTTTAAGAGGTCTACTATGCAAGAGATATTAACAGCGGTAACGTATCTTGTTGTGTGGCTGATATGTGCGCGGGTAATTGANNTTGCAGATTTCATAAAGAAAAACCTGAGAGTGCCCGTCTGGCTCACCACCCTGATAGTCATTATCATGATTGTCATGTTTTCCCTGATGATCAATCAGGCGAGAATCAAGGAGTCGGCAGAGCAATACGGGAAACAATATATGACCGTCGCCAAGGGAACGGCCGCGGGAATAGATGACCTTTTTGACAGTGTCGAGAAAAGCCTGATTATACTTTCCCGGCATCATAGCGGAACGATGCACAACATGCGCGAGACTTATGACAACCTGGAAGGAAAGATAGATTTTGTAGCCATAAGCGACCGTGAAGGCAAGGTCATCGAAACATATCCGGAAACTTTTCATGACGACATTCTGCATGACATTTCCAGAAGCTCCGCTTTCCTCAAACTCACCCAGGATGTCAGGAAGACCGGCAAGACCGGGGTGAGCAGCCTAATTTCTGTGGATCTTAAAACTGGCAACGGCCAGGAAAAAAAATATAGAATGGTTATCATTGGCGTTCCGGAGTTCGATTTGAACAAGAGATATGCGGGCATCGTATATGCCGCATTATCCCCTTCTTCAGTCGTTGAGCGATACATCAAAATTACGAAGACTGATCTGCCATGCGATGCAATCATTGCCGATGACACGGGAACTGTGCTGTTCCATCCACTGAATGAATTCGTTGGCGCCGAAATAAGTACACTTGTTCGCGGCAAAAAGGAACAGTCCATGTCTTTGAAAGAAGGTATCCTGAGGGACAAGGCAGGTTATGATGACTATGAACTGCTCCAAACAGGAGGAATCTTTGAAAAAAGTATCGTGGGATTCGCTCCTGCCGACTTGAACGACCGAAAATGGTTTATCGCTGTCAGCATTCCTTATCATGTCGCCATTTCACAGATAAGAAAAACATTCTTCATCGTCATGCTGGAGGCTTTTGTACTTATTATCACCGTAATCATCGGGAGCATGCTGGTCGCACATTCCGGCAAGAAACGTCTCTTACTCGAGGAAGAGTTGAAACACCTCAGGGACAGGGATATCTGGAGAGAAGAGCTCGCGAGAGAGAAGAAAACTTTAGAGGGGATTATTGAGGGCTCTCCGATACCGACCTTTGTCATTGATGGGGAGCACAAGATCATCTTCTGGAATAAGGCATGTTCGGACCTGATGGGCTATAACAGTATAGACATGACCGGCACCGATAAGCAGTATAGGCCCTTCTACCGCGAGAAAAGGCCGGTTATCGCAGACCTTATTGTCGATAACGACATTGAGGAAATCGAAAAGTACTATGGGGAGAAGAGTCTGCATAAGTCGACCGTTATTGAAGGCGCCTATGAAGCGCGGGATTATTTTGAAAATATGGGCGGCAAGAACAGACACCTTTATTTTCTGGCTGCCCCTATTTACGACGAGAGGGGAAAGATTATCGCGGCTATCGAAACTCTACAAGACGTGACTAAGGAAGAAGAGATGGCCAAAGATATGAAAGAATACGCCGAATCCCTGTCCAAAGAGAAAAAGACGATTGAGGGCATCATAGAGGGCTCCCCCATACCGACGTTTGTCATTGACAAACAGCACAAAATTATTTTTTGGAACCATGCATGCACGGAGTTAACCGGATACGACAGCAAAGACATGATTGGCACTGATAGGCAATTTATGCCCTTCTACCATGATAAAAGGCCGGTTATCGCAGACCTCATTGTGGACAACAATATCGAGGAACTTAAAAAGTATTACGGTAAAAAAAGTGTGCATAAGTCAACTGTCGTGGAAGGCGCTTACGAGGCAAGTGATTATTTTGAGGATCTGGGAGGCAGGAACAGTTACCTTTATTTCCTTGCTGCTCCTATTTATGACGAGGGGGGAGAGATTATTGCCGCCATTGAGACGCTCCAGGATGTGACGAAGGAAGAAGAGCTGACCAAGAATATGAAAGAGTACGCGGAAAGCCTTTCCAACGAGATATATGAACTTATCAGGTTGCGGACAGACATACAGGAGCTTTACAATTACCTCCAATCTATATTGGATAGTTCTCCGGACGGGATATTTGCCCTTAGCGCCGATGGCATTATAAACTACGTGAGCCGCAGTTCCGAGATAGAGGACGGATCAATGCCTGATCAGATGCAGGGCAAACATTTCGCCGAATTTGTTGTCCCGGAGTACAGGGAATTTATGCTCAAAAAGTGGGAGGAGGTCAAGAGGGGATCGCACAGGCCCTTCGAGATTGAGGTGACGACAAGGGATGGCGGGAAGCGAAATTTATTAATCACCATCGGTCCCATAAAAGGAACCGACAAATATCTCTTCGTGCAGCGGGACATAACGGAATTCAAGAATCTCGAGAAAAAATTTTATGACAGTCAGAAGCTTGCCGCTGTCGGTCAGCTCTCCGCGGGCATTGCCCACGAAGTGAGAAATCCGCTTTCATCCATCAAGATGAGCCTTCAGATTCTTGAAAAAAGATTAAATCCCGCCGGGAATGATTTGAAACGGTTCAAGATAGCGGAGAAAGAGGTTGAGCATCTCGAGAAGATAGTCAATGATATCCTGATTTATGCGAAACCGGCAGAACCGGAGATGAAGCCCGCAGATATCGGCGCTTTCCTTGAAAGTTCGTTATCGATGGTGGAAAAAGAACTGTATGACAAAAAGATAGAGGTGCAGGTTCATAACGATCAGGGCATCCCCCCGATAAATCTCGATTCGGCAATGCTCAGGCAGGCATTCTTGAATATATATCTCAATGCCATAGACGCAATGGAGGAGGGAGGCAGGATGCGGATTACCGCGAGGCTTGTCACAAACGGGCACAAGCATGTCTCGGTCGAAATAGACGATAGCGGTTACGGGATCGAGGAAGAAGATATGCCTCACCTGTTTAATCCGTTCTTTACAAGGAAGAGATACGGGACAGGCCTGGGCCTGACGCAGGTTAAGAAGTTTATCGATTTGCATCACGGTTCCATAGAAATATTCAGCAGGAAGGGCGAGGGAACGAAAGTCGTGGTTACTCTGCCTTTGGAAGAAAGCGACAAAAATTCTGAAACACCTGTTAACGATACCGAGGGACAATCGCATGGCTAAAATTCTCATAATCGATGACGACAGTTCTATCTGCGAAACTATCGACCTGTATCTGACCGAAGAGGGACATGAGGTGCACACTGCCATGACCGGCACGGACGGGTTGAATAAGTTTGTGCAAACCTCGCCGGACGTTGTTATTCTCGACATAAGACTTCCGGATATTGACGGCTTCACCGTTCTTGAAGATTTGCGGGAGGATGACGAGGACGCCAAGGTGATCATGATTACCGCCCATCACGACATGGACACCACTATTAACGCCATGAAGGCGGGCGCTTTTGATTATATCCGCAAGCCCATCAACGTTGACGAGCTCGACATAGCCATCCGCAAGGCCCTCAAATCCATGGAAATGGAAAAGAAGATAAACGGTCTCCTGATGGAACCTTCCCGGCAGTTCAAGGTCGGCGATATCATCGGCACGGGCAAGGAGATGAGCGAGATATTCAAGACCATCGGCGTAGTCTCCCAGAGCAAGACGACCGTATTGATCCAGGGTGAGAGCGGAACGGGAAAGGAGCTGATCGCCAAGGTCATACACAACAACACGTCGCCCAATGAGCCCTATATAGGGGTCAACTGCTCCGCAATCGTGGAAACCCTCCTCGAATCTGAACTATTCGGGCATGAGAAAGGCTCCTTTACGGGCGCCTTCACCCGAAAATTGGGAAAGTTCGAGCTTGCCCGTTACGGAACGGTATTCCTGGACGAGATCAGCGAGATGTCCATCAACCTGCAGGCGAAACTCTTGAGAGTGCTTCAGGAGATGGAGTTCGAAAGAGTCGGCGGCAAGGACCGCGTCAAGGTAAATGCAAGGATCATCACAGCCACGAACAAAGACCTCAAGACCCTCGTGAAAGAGGGAAAATTCCGGGACGATCTTTTTTATCGCCTTAATATCGTATCCATAAATATTCCTCCTCTCAGGGAGCGGAGGGAAGACATTGCACCCCTCGTCGATTATCTGATCACCAAGATTAACCGTGACCTTCATAAGCGCATCCTCGGCGTGTCCGACGAGCTGATGGATACGTTTCTTAAATACAGCTGGCCCGGAAATATCAGGGAATTGGAGAATCTCCTTGTCAGAGCCGTTGTCGTCGCCAAGGGACAGATATTAGGCAGAGGAGATTTCCCGGAACTGCTCGATGATGTTGAAACAAAATGCGCGCCGGCTGGAACCGGCGGGATGGGCTTAATGGAAACAGGGAGATTAGCTACACTCGATGAGATTGAAGAGAGATACATCCGGCAGGTGATCAAGACAAGCGGCAATAGGACCAAGGGAGAGATATGCGAAATACTCGGCATCTCCCGGCCGACCTTTGAAAGGAAGCTGGAGAAATACGGGATCACCCTTGAACTCGACGGATGAAAGCGCATTCCGATATATGTTGTCCCGAATCAGTGCGGATAGAACAGGATTATGAAAATTGTATCGGCGGAATTCGTCAAATCTGCAACTCTGCCTTCCCAATATCCCGAAGGGATACTGCCGGAGATCGCCTTTGCCGGCAGATCCAACGTAGGAAAATCCTCTCTCATCAACACCATCACCCGGAAAAAAAACCTTGCCCGGATAAGCAGCACACCCGGCTGCACACGTCTCATCAATTTCTTCATAGTGAACAATCAGATCTCACTCGTGGATCTGCCCGGGTATGGTTATGCAAAAGCGCCGATTGCATCAAGGAAAGAATGGGGGCCGATGATCGAGACGTACCTCATGCACAGGAAGTCCTTAGAGTCCGTCATCGTCATTCTCGATGTGAGAAGACACCCTTCGGAGCAGGATCTCACGCTCATCGACTGGCTCCGCCATTATGAGGTAATCCCTACAATTGTCCTTACGAAGATAGACAAGGTTTCCCGAAGCGAGGCAAAGATCCGCCAGCGAAAGATAAAGGAACTGCTGGAACTGAACACAGATCCCATCCTTTTCTCGGCGCGGACCGGCGAAGGAAAAGATGCGATCTGGGGAGCGATAAAATATTTGTCCGCCGGCAATATACCCGCCTGAACCCTCCCTCCGCTCATATATTCACCCGCGGTAAAAGTTAAAGCGAGAGCCTTTAGGCATGCGGAATATAAACCCTGCTATTGCGCCGTGCAGTGGCTACCTTTCTCGTTTCATTAAAGACGATTGAATATTCCTTTAAATATCACGCCCGGCGCAAAGCAACAAAAGCCGGCAGTTGCAATCGACTCGACAGTGATCCTCCCCCAGCAGGA
>PLMX01000138.1 GCA_003142635.1 Syntrophaceae bacterium
AATGGACGGCTTTTATCAGGTCTACACTTGACAACGCTACTGAAAAATTAGGAAAGGTGTCTTCCTTCTCCGGGGCTGTCACAATTTCCTTTCTTGTCATTCTGTGCGAAAAGACTTCTTGTTACGGCAGGAAGGCTATCCCCGGATTTCTCAGTACTGCATTGACTCCAAAGGTCGGCTACGAGAAAGCCGGGAGCGTCATCAGTGGGTTGTGGTTTGGTCGTAAAGGCAGGACTAATCTTACACCATTGAATAAGTATTATTTGCTATTGGAAAAAGGAGCGCGCTTATGTGGGAATATACGGAAAAAGTCAAGGAGCACTTCCTCAATCCGCGCAACGTCGGGGAGGTTGAGAACCCCGACGGCGTAGCCGAAGTAGGTTCCATCGCCTGCGGAGATGCCCTCAAACTTTCTTTCAAATTAGATGAAAACAAGAGGATCAAGGACATCAAGTTCAAGACCTTTGGCTGCGCCAGCGCGATTGCGACGTCGTCCGCATTGACGGAGATGGTCAAAGGGATGACCCTCGAAGAAGCGATGAAAGTGACAAACCAGGATATCGCGGCCTATCTTGGCGGCCTGCCCCAGGAAAAGATGCACTGTTCCGTCATGGGAAAGCAGGCCATGGAGAAGGCTATTGAACATTACAGGGGCGGCCCGCCCACGGAACCGGCGGCGCAGATCATCTGCGAGTGCTTCGGCGTAACGGAACGCGAAATCGAGCAGGCCGTGAAGGAAAACAATCTCTCCACTGTTGAAGAGGTAACGAACTACACCAAAGCCGGCGGCGGCTGCGGAGGATGTCATGATGCGATCAGGCAGATCATCGAGAGGGTGCGGGCCGAAACCGCGCCCGCTGCCAGGCCGAAGCTCTCCAACATCCAGAAGATCAAGATGATCGAGGAAATCATCGATCTCGAGATCCGGCCGTCCCTGAAGAAGGACGGCGGCGACATTGAACTCGTGGATGTCATCGGCAACCGCGTCCTCGTTGCCACAAGAGGGACCTGTGCAACCTGCAAGGCTGCCGACATCACACTGAAACATTTCGTCGAATTAAAACTCCGGGATTTCGTATCGCCGGAGCTCGTCATTGAAGAGGTGACCCCATGAAGACGATCTATCTCGACAACAATGCGACGACGCAGGTCGCAGAAGAGGTCCTCGATGCCATGCTACCCTATTTCCGCGACCTTTACGGAAACCCGTCGAGCATGCACACCTTCGGAGGACAGGTGGGGCGGAAAATACGGGAGGCCCGCGAACAGGCGGCAGCCCTCATCGGCGCAGGGCCGGAGGAGATCATCTTCACGAGCTGCGGTACGGAAAGCGACAATGCAGCCATCCGGTCAGCCCTCGCGGCCCATCCCGACAAGCGCCACGTTTTGACGAGCCGGGTAGAGCATCCCGCAGTCAAGTCTCTGTGCAACCATCTTTCCAGGCAGGGCTATCGCATCACCGAACTCCCCGTCGACAAAGACGGCATCCTGGACATGACCCAGTACGAAAGGGCCCTGACGCCGGATACCGCCGTCGTCAGCCTCATGTGGGCTAACAACGAAACGGGGGTTCTTTTTCCTGTGGAAAAGGCGGCGGAACTTGCGAAGGAAAGAGGGATTCTGTTTCACACGGACGCCGTTCAGGCAGTGGGAAAGATTCCCATAAATATGAAGGCGACTTCCATCGACATGCTCTCCATATCGGGTCATAAGCTTCATGCGCCAAAGGGCATCGGAATCTTTTACGTCCGCAAGGGAACGCGGTTCTCGCCCTTCCTTATAGGCGGGCATCAGGAGAACGGGCGCCGGGGCGGCACGGAAAATACACCCGGCATTATCGGACTGGGGAAGGCCTGCGAATTGGCGGCACGCAACATGGATACAGAGAACAGAATGGTTCCGCGCCTGCGGGATAAACTGGAGGCGGAGATTCTCACCCGGATTCCCAACAGCCGGGTGAATGGAACCAGACTCTACAGGCTCCCCAACACGACAAACATCAGCTTTGGGTTCATCGAGGGCGAGGCCATCCTGCTGCTTATGGATGATTACGGAATATGCGCATCGTCCGGTTCCGCCTGCACGTCCGGGTCATTGCAGCCCTCCCATGTGCTCCGCGCCATGGGCGTTCCCTTCACCATGGCCCACGGCTCCATCAGGTTCAGCTTCTCAATCTATAACACGGAGGATGAAGTAGACTTCGTCATAGAGAAGCTGCCTCCCATAATTGAAAGGTTGCGCAGCATGTCGCCGTACTGGAATGCAGGCGACCAGGTATGCTCTGTCCAGTAAAGGAGGGAAAATCACCATGGCCGATGACAAGGCTAAGACGGATCAATGCAAAACGGATATAGGAACAGCCCGGAAATTTCGCGATGAAATACCGGCCATCGTCGAAGAGCTTGCGTCGTCCTGCGCCCGCCACGACTGTTTTGACCATGTCGGGCCGGAACCCATTCCGTCGCGGGAGGCCATCATCGACACCGTACACATGGCGTGCCGCATTTTGTATCCCGGTTATTTCATCCGCACGCGTGTGGATGAGGTCAACGTGGGATACTATTTCGGCCAGGAGTTGACTGCTCTTTTCGAAGCCCTCTCCGAACAGATAATGCTGGCAATAAGGCATGACTGCATCCGGCACAATCAGGTCTGCACAAATTGCGAAGAGCGCGGCCAGCAGGCCGCTATCGGCTTTCTCAGCGGCATGCCTAAATTGCGTGTCCTGCTTGCTACGGACATCAAGGCGGCCTATGAAGGTGATCCCGCCGCCAAGAGCTTCGACGAAATCATCTTCAGCTATCCCGGGCTTTTCGCCGTCACGGTGTATCGCATCGCTCATCAGCTGCACACGAGCAACATTCCCCTTATCCCTCGCATCATGACGGAATACGCCCACAGCAGAACGGGGATAGATATTCATCCCGGCGCCGATATCGGAGAGAGTTTCTTCATCGATCACGGTACGGGTGTGGTAATCGGAGAGACGACCACCATCGGCAAACGTGTCAGGATCTATCAGGGCGTGACCCTGGGCGCCCTCTCACTCGGCCGCGAAGAACTGGAGAGTCTCCGAAACAAGAAGCGCCATCCGACCATTGAGGATGATGCTATCATCTATTCAAATGCCACCGTGCTGGGGGGGAAGACCGTCATCGGCGCCCGTTCGGTGATCGGCGGGAACGTCTGGATTATCGACTCGGTGCCGCCCGATACGGAGCTATTTCTGAAAAAGCAGGAACTCGTGCTGAAGGATAAAAATATCAAATAAAAAAATGACTTAGGCTCATATTACCATTGCGGCTTCTCCATATATTCAAACCCCTCGGTAGCTTATACCTACCATTATTCTGCTATTTAATCATCATTGCTTAGCGCTGCCAATCGCATTAGTGTGAACTTAATAAATTGGCCTTCTATGCAGAGCACTGCAGCAAGTGATCTATCCTGGGACGGAAGAGATACGGCTTAGACACCATGGTTAATGAGTACGTGAAGGTTTACGAGAGGCTGAACGGCAGACCCCTAAACTGAATACAAATCAAGAGGACAGGACAATGGAAAATGCATTAAAGATACTGCTTGTTGAGGATAACAGAACGGACGCCGTATTGATTGAAGAAATGATCCGTGAGGTCGACGCAAATGGTTCTTCTGATGTCAGCTACGAATTGGTCCACAAAGAACTGCTCTGTGACGCATTAACATATCTATCTGAAAATGCGGTGGATGTTATTCTCTTGGATTTGTCCCTCCCTGACAGCAAAGGCCTTGACACCGTAAAAAAAATGGGGGAGAGGGAAAAGAATGTCCCCATTATCGTCCTCACCGGCCTCGACGATGAGGCCACAGCCATACAAGCTTTGCAGCACAGCGTTCAGGACTATCTAAATAAGAACAGGACGGACAGCACTCTGCTTCATCGTTCCATAAAATATTCCATAGAACGCTTCAATAATATAAGAGAGAAGGAAAGACTGATAACGGAACTGAAAGAGGCGCTCGATAATATAAAAACGTTGAGCGGACTGCTCCCCATCTGCGCCAACTGCAAGAATATACGCAATGATGATGGCTACTGGATACAGGTTGAATCCTATCTGAAGAGCCATTCCGCTCTCGATTTTACGCACAGCATCTGTCCCGATTGCGTGAAGAAGCTCTATCCCGAATTTTCGCGGAACAAGAAAGTGGAGGGAGAAAAACGCCGGCATCCGAGAAGGGCCGTCTCATTTCCCGCTTTGGTAGGAAGCCGTGGATTGGAAGATAAGGCTCTGTTGCAGACCGCATTGGTCGTAGATATTTCTCTCGGCGGATTACAGATATTGATCCCGAGTACCTATGAGTTCAAAAAGCAGGGAGACGGCGATGCTTCCAAGATGACCATTACCTTCGCACTGCCCGAAACCAAGAAACCCTTTACCATAGAGTGCGTGCCCCAACGAGTGTTTCGGTCTGATCAAGAAACCAAGATCGGGGCTTCCTTGGTCGACGCTGATGTTGAGATGTATCAAAACCTGCAGAACTACCTGATGAGATCCATATCGGCATAGATTTCATCGCTAAGGACATATCCTCTGCCCCTGTATTCTCCGGAACAGGCTCTCACGCGCGGGTTCTACGGCAATGTTCAAAGACCGGATCATCGACGTTACCACGGGAAATATCTGGACCGGCATCTGGAAACTTTCCTGGCCCATGCTCGTCATGATGATCTTCGGTTTCCTGGTGGGCTTCACCGACGTTTACGTTGCCGGTCTTATCGGTCCTAATGTTCAGGCAGCAGTCGGTTTCATCACGCAGATATATTTCCTCGTCATTATCGTCGCAAATGCCATCAGCATAGGCTCATTGGCCGTGATTTCGAGGGCTGTCGGCGCCGGAGATGAGGAGCGGGCCATTGACGCTGCAAAGCAGTCGCTCCTCCTGGGACTCTTGATTTCCATCGCCTTCACTGTGGGTTGTCTCATATTTTATCGCAGCATCATATCGGCAGCCGGCTTCCCGCAGGAGATAACGGACATTGCCGAGAATTTCCTGAAAATTTTTGCCTTCGCCCTCGGACCCAATTACCTGCTCATTATTTCGAATACCATTTTCCGCGCCGGCGCAGAGGTGAAAAAACCCCTCATAACGATGTTTGTCATCAGCGTGGTGAATATCGCCCTGGACTTCCTGCTCGTTTTCGGTATCCCCCCTTTTCCGAAACTCGGTTATTCGGGAATCGCCTTTTCCGCGGCCATTTCGACCCTGTTGGGAACCTTGATGAACCTCGTCTTCTTATGGATCACTGAGAGGTGGCGGCCTGTTTATTCCAATTTCAGGGCCGTATCATTCGAGACGATGAAAACCATTTTCAACATCGGATGGCCCGCTGGATTTCTCCAGGTCGCCTGGAATATGGCGAGCATACTCCTTTTTAACGTCCTGGCAAGATTGAAAGAGGCAAGCATCACCGCTCTTGCGTCCATTGCCAATGGGCTCCGGATTGAGGCGATCATTTTCCTCCCTGCCTTTGCCTTCAATATGGCTGCATCAGTCATCGTGGGCCAGAATCTGGGCGCA
Source organism: Syntrophaceae bacterium (assembly GCA_003142635.1). Classification (GTDB taxonomy): domain Bacteria; phylum Desulfobacterota; class Syntrophia; order Syntrophales; family UBA2185; genus Fen-1135. Next base: position 5,566 of record PLMX01000138.1, read on the forward strand.
GGCGATCCGGAAAGGGCCGAGATGATGGGCTGGAAACTTGCCGGTTTGGGGATAGCTGTTACATGCATCATGGCCATTGTCATCTTTATCTGGGCGGAGAGCTTGGCATCCACACTGACTTCAGAGGCGGCCTTCAGGGCGCGGGCGATACAAGGGGGACGATGTGGGTCATCATCATCTCCATGTGGTTCATCCGGCTCCCCCTTGCCGTATTTCTGGCGCTATCCATGGGATTCGGGGCTCCCGGTGTCTGGTCTGCCATGGTGATCTCCATGGCCTGCCAGGGGCTGATGATGGCTTGGTGGTTCCACCGGGGGAGGTGGAAGAGGCTGGAATTGAAATGAACGAGGAATCCGGAAATACGGACACCATGGTTCTATAACCAGTGAAAGGAAACAAAGATAAATGCTGCACCTCTACAATTCAATGGGAAGACGATTGCAGATTTTTCGCCCTGTTAACGGGAAAGTCGTGAATATATTTACCTGCGGCCCTTCAGTCTATCAGCGGGCGCATATCGGCAATTTCAGGACATTCACATTCGAAGATGTCCTGGTAAAATATCTGGGATATTCCGGCTACAAAGTCAAGCGGGGTATGAACTTCACCGATATCGAGGACAAGGTCGTTGTCGAAGCGGAAAAAAGGCATACGACCGTAAAGCGCCTGACAGAAGAAAACATCAAATCCTTTCTCGATGAAATGTCCCTCCTCAGAATCAAGAAACCGGATTATCTTCCCCGCGCTTCCCGTTCGGTGGGCGAGGCGGCAGGAATCATCGAGAACCTCGTCGCATGCGGTGTGGCATACTGGCACCGGGGTGATGTTTTTTTTGATCCGCTAAAATTTAAAGGATTCGGAAAAATTTATGGCCTCGATATGACGCGGTGGCCGGAGACGAAAAGGCGCTTCAGTAAAGACACCTATCCGGGCATGCGCTGGAATCTCGGCGACTTTATTCTCTGGCACGGTCGCAAGGAAGGGGAAAGGGACTACTGGAAGACATCGATAGGAGAAGGCAGGCCCGCATGGAACATTCAGGACGCAGGCATGGTGAACAGGTATTTCCATGAGACCCTCTCCATCTACTGCGGAGGAATCGACAACCTGATCCGCCATCACGACTATACGCGCGCCATTCTCGAGTCCGTGCGGCCTTATGCCATGGCGCGATACTGGCTCCACTGCCAGCATCTGTTTGTACAGGGGCAGAAGATGTCCAAGAGCAAGGGAAATATCTACTATACCGATACATTGCTCGCCGACGGATACACTCCTGCGGAAATCAGGTTCTTCCTCATAGCAAATCATTACGGCAAGAGAATAAATTATTCGTCGAAGAATATGAGCCGCGCCAAAGATAAGCTTCTTGAACTTAGAGGTCTGGCACATGGTATTGCGGGAAAGGCGTCCGCCAAATCCACAGGACGTTCTCAGGCGGCCGTCCGTCTTAAGAATGCCTTTGTCCGGCATATGGATAATGACTTGCGTGCCGGAGAAGCCATAGATGCCGTGCAGTCTCTTCTCTCTGCGATCAAGCCCGAGTCCCTGAAACCCGACGAGGCCGCGGATATCCTCTCCACACTGAAGGAAATGGATAAGGTATTGAACGTCTTGTTTTAGAATAAGAGTTCCGCGGCTGAGAACGTTGCCGGCATTTTCGGAATACAAATGTCAAATAGAAAAATGCGAAAGGAGGACGTCACGAAGAATTCATTCGTAACTCTCACTGTCTTTGCATTGATTCTGGGCATGGCGTGTACTGCCCAGGCGGATACAAAGATCGTGGGGAAGTAAGCATCCTATAGCGCCGAGGGTGTCATGATGAAAGGCTACCTGGCCTATGATGAAAACATGAAAGGCAAACGCCCGGGAGTTTTGGTGGTCCATGAATGGTGGGACCTCAACGACTATGCCCGCAAACGGGCGCGCATGCTCGCAGAGCTCGGATACACCGCCCTCGCCCTCGACATGTATGGCGAAGGCAAGGTCGCACAGCATCCTGCTGATGCGGGAAGATTCTCTTCCGAACTTATGAAGAATTTCGACGTCGGGAAGGTACGCTTTGCGGCAGCGATGGATTTCCTAAAAGGCCAACCCACAGTCGACCCACGCGTGTCGCAGCCATCGGCTATTGTTTCGGCGGTGGGATTGTGCTCAACATGGCGCGGCAGGGGGTTGATCTAAAAGGTGTTGCAAGCTTTCATGGAAACCTGACGGCAGTCAAGCCCGCCCAGCCGGGCTCTGTCAAGGCAAAGATACTTGTCCTTCATGGCGCGGATGAATCAAGCACTATTTTCAGGAGATCCTTTGCATCCAGTTTCAGGATGGGCCTGCCATCCGAGGCAAGTCTCCCAATCTTTGCGAGCACACTGTTTAATTTTACCGCATCGGAAAAGTCACGGACAAATACAATGGAGTGGATTTTCCGGGTCTTCCCTTCCTTGCTGTAGACGCAGCTTATTTCAGCCGATGGCAGAAAGAATATGTCGGCTTTGCAGGCATCCGGGATGTCACGCGCCCGGAATTTATTCTTCAGGCGGAAGAGTCCATTTCCCGCTGTTTCCAGCTTCTTTCTTAATTCCGCCAGCCACAGAGGGTGAGTGAAATCCCCCGTGCCGATGACCGTGATACCCTTCAGCTGCGCCCATTTCGAGATAGTTTCGGGGGACAGGTCCTTGCTCGTCGCTATGGAATATCTTGAATGGATGTGAAGGTCTGCAAGGAAACGCATGGGGACCTATTTCTTGGAACCCATGTGCTTGAGAAACCAGTTTGCAGCAAGCTTAGCCACCTCAGCGAGGGCGCCGGGCTCCTCAAAAAGGTGGGTCGCTCCCGGTATGACGACCATGTCTTTCTTACCCTTGAGATTCTCAAAGGCTTCCCTGTTCATGGCAATAACAGGCCTGTCGTTGCCCCCGACGATAAGCAAGGTCGGCGCCTTGACCTTCTCAAGAAAACCCACGGCAAGGTCAGGGCGGCCTCCCCTTGACACTATGGCTGCAATGCCTGTGGGCTCTGTCGCCGCGGCTTGAAGAGCCGCTGCCGCGCCGGTGCTCGCACCGAAGTAGCCGAGCTTCAGTCTCTGCATTCCTCTCTCACTTTGCATCCACCTCACACCCGTGAGAAGGCGCTCGGCAAGAAGAGAGATGTCAAAAACCTTTCTGCGGTCCAGTTCTTCAGAGATATCGAGCAGATCAAACAGAAGCGTCGCGAAACCGGCCTCCTGCAATACCCCGGCAACAAATGCATTGCGCGGGCTGAGACGGCCGCTCCCGCTTCCATGGGCGAAGACAATCACGCCCGCCGGTTTTGGGGGAAGACTGAAAATCCCCGCAAGCTTCAGATCGCCTGCCGGAATGAGAACTTCTTTTTCACGCATCTTAGCCACGGTCACAATCCTTCCCTCTTTCTATGCAGGTCAGACGCCAATCTGTACAACAAGGTCGCGCTCTTTGTCCAGCCTTCTCCGCCCTATTTAAAAAGGCACTTCTCGCCTTTTTCGTTGATGAAATACGTCTTTGACCCGTCATAGAAGATCACGGATATCTGCCTGTGCTGCCCATGTTTCCTGAGCAATCTATGAAATTCCTTCTTTTCCTGCTCCGACTGCCATTGCACCGGACCACCGTATATTCCCCTTGACTCTACGGGCAGATGAATGATGGCCTGACAGAAAAGAGCAACAATAGAAAATATTAATACAAATCTCATAGATTGTCCTCCGCAAAAAGAGCGCCGCACTTTGCAATCCCCAAACCGGCTGCGCCCGCGAGAGGTCTCCGGTTCAGAAAAGAATCTCCGGAAAATGTGTCTGGCGGAGGGTGAAGAGGCAACACCCTCCGCCACAGGAGAGAAGAACAACACGAACTGGCGATAGAGGATTGTTCTTTCCGCGTGCACCTCAAAATATGACCGGCTTTCATGTGCCGCCCGCGTGGCCTGCGGCGTCCCCGCCATATCAGAGATGTAAGCCTCCTTCACTCGTTCCCATGGTTAATATCAAAATATCGTGAGGTCAGCACTTATAAGCATAAAAGTGATTGTAGCAGAATGACTCCGGATCACTTTGCTTTAATTCCGCCTCTGAGAAACACTGCCCTATCATCCTCTTTGAGAGTTCTTCGTAGTCAGGGCGTTCTTCCTCAGCCTTTTTGCATGTCATGCATATGGCCGCGTGATCGTAGCTCGAAAGAATTCTTTCATCCTTCTGTTTGAGCGACTTACGGTATCTCGAACATTCCGCTGCACAAAATAATTTTTCTTTCCAATTCTTCATCTTCCTATCAACTCCTTTCAATATCCGTATGTGGCGCCAATTTAAAATCAAGAATCTTGTCAATCTTAACTGTCACTTTTCTCTGAATTTGAGGGACACTATCTTTCTTTCCTAAATCAGATGCATAACCGTCCAAATATGCCAGGTCCTCTTTTTTCTTTGCCTTGCCGATTAACTGATAACCCGTGTCCTCTTTGAGATCCCAAACAGCAATTGCCAGATGGTTATTCCTTCCCAGCATATGGTTTACCATGGTTCCCGGACAGAACCATTCAGTAAGAACAACGTTATTTCTTGCATCAAGCGAAAGCCTCTTTGAAGCCGCTATGTGCGGTATGCCGTCTCCGTTTACCGATGCTATGAGTACGTGTTTCGTCTTGTCCGCGAGTTCAACTACTCTTTTTAATAATTCTTCTTTCATTTCCTGCTTCACTTTCTCTCTTCAATCAAGACCTGTCGTACTTCTTCATCTTCAGTCTGATCAAATTTATGATAGAATTGTCCGACAGCGGAAAATCGTCACAACGGCCGGCGTTTCTTTTTCAATGCCAAGTTTTTTCAGTTCGTTGCCGAGAAGAATGCATGCCCCTTTTCTATCGGAGAAGGGATGGCTGCTTCTTGATATAATGTGTAGCTTGCCCATCAAATCCAGTTCCCTTTTTTCTCCCTCGCGCATTTCACCGCTTGCCGGTCTATTGGCCATCTTACGATGGCAGGATAAGAGATCTAAAATCATCAGACGTTAAGGCAGTCTTCCTTCCACAGACAATCCTTCCCGCATGAATCCTTCGTATGGAAACAGGGTGAATTGCCTTCAATCAACTGATAGTCGCGGATCATGTCTTCTTTCTTGCGGCCTACCTTGATATTCACGCCCTTTTTCTTCACTATCTCGCGGACTTTTTTGATGTTCATCGTAATCCCCCTCGCATCAATGTCTAACATTTGATGCGGATAAACTGGTTCTCTCGGCTCGGTATATCCATGCCCGGACTGAGCGAATGAGTACTTTGTTTCCGTAAACTACTTTCCTAAGCGAGGGAAGGCAATGATGATAAAATAGCAGAAGAATGGTAGGTATAAGCTACCTGTTGATACGGATGGAGATATGACCTGAGACAAAATAGCTTCGGCATTTTATTTTGCAAATATCATCTTCAATGAAATCAGAAGCAGGGCCGCGCCGAAGATTTTTTCCAAGACTGTATTCGAAAGGCCCGTTGCCATCTTCGCACCCACCAGACCTCCGATAATGAAGCCCATGCATATGAGGCCCGCGATGTGCATATCAACGAAGCCTTCTCTGTAATATTGCCAAGCCGCGAGTATGCCGATCGGCGGAACTAAGAGGGCCAGGGTTGTCCCCTATGCCAAATGCTGTGACATGCCGAAGAACAGAACGAGTGCGGGGACGATAATCGTCCCCCCTCCTATGCCGATGAGCCCGCTGAGAATTCCCGCCGCTAACCCCAGCAGTATATATGAAACTGCGTTCATGACATATGCCTCCGGTGGTCCGTGATTGCTTCCCGTCCCGATAAGCCACAGAAAGGCTCTGAAGCTTCAAACGCTTATTCCCCATAAGCTGCCGAAGGACATCTTTCAGCTTGCAATCTGATGCAATGCGTCCGTTCTCAACTATGGAGGGAGGGTCCCTGGTGTGCTACTTCTTGCCGACCGTCAGATTCACCGTCTTGTATCCGTACAAACTGCACGTGGCTGTTACTTCCAGCGTCTCGCCTTCGGCAGCGGTTACCTTGTATGTATACGCAAAGGTATCCACGTCAGGCTGATTCTCATAAGCAGTTTTCATCGCGGCGGCTCCGTTCTTCTTGATTTCAACATATTTTGTGTAATGATAGCTTGGAAAGGAGGACGGGTGCGTGATCGTGACTGTCAACATTTGCGCGCCTGCATCATATTCCAGTTTCACGTCCTGAGGCGACGTGGCAAAAGACATCCCGGGATGGAGACAGCAAAAAATCGATATGATTAAGACCGCCTTCCACGCAATAATCAGGGTACCCGCTCGTCGCTTCATCATACACCTCCTCATTCTCAAGTATTGTGCTCAGGAGTAGCAAATATTTACGCCATAAAATAAACGTGTCGCATACGGGAAAGCAATGAGTATTAAATGGAAGAGGAATGGGAGCTATTTCCTCCCAATCCACGACCATTTTATCCTCATTGAATCCGACCGCCGGATAATCTAATTTCTTCCAGCAGGTCTACGAAAGTCGCTGGCACTTGGCTGTAGAGAAACTTTACTTAGGTTAATCCCGCTGCGGTTCACCGCAGAGAAACTTTTCCTTAGGAGGGCGTTATGGCAACGGCACCGGCAAACTACTTCTTACCTCCCATGCCGGAGGGGCTGGAAGGGCTGACGGAACTGGCCCTTAACCTCCGGTGGTCATGGAGCCATACGGCAGACCCGTTGTGGGAATATATCGATCCCGATATATGGAATCTCACCGGCAACCCCTGGCTCATCCTGCAGACAGTATCGCGTACCAGATTTGAGGCGCTCAAGGTCGATCAGAAGTTTCATGAGCTGATGGAAAAATACTTGGCAGGCCACCGTGAATCGCTGCAAACCATCCGCTGGTTTCAGCAGGCCTATCCCCTGTCGCCGATTACTGTCGCCTATTTCAGCATGGAGTATGGCCTCGGGGAAGCCCTGCCCATCTACTCCGGGGGACTCGGAATACTTGCCGGTGATTACCTCAAGACGGCGAGTGACCTCGGGGTGGCCGCCGTAGGCGTTGGTCTGCTCTATCAGCAGGGCTATTTTCGCCAGACGCTGAATGCCGACGGCAGCCAGAGAGAAGTTTATCCCTACAACGACCCGACCCAGCTGCCCGTGGTGCCTGTCCGCGACCGGGAGGGGGAATGGCTGCATGTGGAAGTTGAGTTCCCCGGACGCATGGTGCGCCTGCGCGTATGGGAAGCCACGGTGGGGCAGGCGAAGCTCTATCTTCTGGACAGCAACGACCTTACCAATAGCGCCGTTGACCGGGGCATCACGAGCGAGCTCTACGCAGGCGGGCCGGAGCTCCGCCTGCAGCAGGAGATCGCCCTCGGCATCGGCGGTTGGCGCGTCCTCTATAAGCTCGGCATCCAACCTCAAATATGCCACCTCAACGAGGGACACGCGTCGCTCGCCGTATTGGAGAGGGCGCGAAATTTCATGGCTGCGACAGGGCATATCTTTGACGTCGCTTTAACGGCAACGCGAAGCGCCAATGTCTTTACAACCCACACGCCCGTCGAAGCCGGATTTGATAGATTTCCACCGGACATGATAGGACACTATCTCGCTTCTTATGCAAATGAACTAGGGATCGGCCTGGATGGCCTCTTTGCGCTGGGCCGTAAAAACCCCACGGATCAGTATGAACCCCTTAATATGGCATATCTTGCCATCAGGGGGTCCGGAACCGTCAACGCCGTGAGCCGGCTGCATGGCGAGGTCAGCCGCAACATCTTCCAGCCCCTGTTCCCCCGCATCCCTCAGCATGAAGTCCCTGTCACTCACGTCACCAACGGAGTCCATGTGCCCTCCTGGGATTCCGCTGTAGCCGATACACTGTGGACTGATTTCTGCGGCGACGCACGCTGGCAGGGGACGCTCGAGTTGATCGAACAGAATCTGAAAGAGGTGCCGGAAGAGAACCTGTGGACCTTCCGGACGGAAAGCGTGAAGGAGCTGATCCGGTATGCGCGGGAGAGACTGTCGCGGCAGCTCGCCTCGGTAGGCGCCCCCGGCCGGGACATCCGGCAATGCAAAGAACTGCTCGATCATAAGAGCCTTACCATCGGCTTCGCCCGGAGGTTCACAGACTACAAGAGACCGAATCTCCTCCTCAGCGATCCGGACCGGCTTGTTCGTCTCCTTACCCATCCCGAGCGGCCCGTACAGCTGATAATTGCCGGCAAGGCGCATCCGCAGGACGATCAAGGTAAGGACATGATCCGGGCCTGGTCCCGGTTCATCAGGCGACCGGAAGTGCGACCCCATGTGGTATTTCTCGCAGACTACGATATGACACTGGCGCAGAAACTGGTGCAGGGAGTAGACTTGTGGATCAATACGCCGCGCCGCCCGTGGGAAGCCTGCGGCACCAGCGGCATGAAGGTCTTGGTCAACGGGGGACTGAATTTGTCTGAGATAGATGGATGGTGGGCCGAGGCCTATCGCCCTGAGGTGGGATGGGCGTTGGGCGACGGCCATGAACACGGAGATGACCCGAACTGGGACGCGCACGAAGCGGAAGAGTTATACCGTCTCCTCGAGGCGGAGGTTGTCCCCTGCTTCTACAGCAGGAACGAAAAAGGGATTCCGGTGGAGTGGGTGGCGCGCATGCGCGCCAGCATGTCGGAGCTGACGCCGGCCTTCAGCTCCAACAGGATGGTGAGGGAATATGTGGAGCGCATCTACATGCCGGCTATTGAGGCCTCTGCAAAGCGCCAGGCAAATGATGCACAAATCGCCAAGCAGATCAGCCAATGGCGGAAGTCGATGGAAATGCTCTGGCCGCAGTTGTCAATGCGCAATCTCACATTCGAAAACACGGGTGCGGACTCGTATGTCTTCAGGGTGGATCTTCGACTCGGTGCCGTGAATCTCGCCACAGTGGAGGTGCAGCTCTATGCCGATCCCGTATTAGACAAGCCGCATGAGGTTCATATGATGACCCGCGCAAAAGTCGCGGACGCGCCGACAAATACATATCTTTATGAAGCAGAGATCAAGACCAGCCGGCCTCCTGCGGACTTCACTCCGCGTGTGATTCCTGCCTTGGGCGGCGCCATGGTGCCCCTCGAGGCGCCGCAGGTTCTGTGGTACAGCTGATGAGCAGATGAGTAACTCTCAGGAATACCGTATGGAGAAGAAGAGCTCAGGATTACTTCTTTACAGGCGGCGCCATGGTGCCCTCGAGGTATTTCTCGTACATCCCGGCGGACCGATATGGGCCAACAGGGATATGGGGTCGTGGTCAATTCCCAAGGGGGAGTTCGGCCCGGACGAGGACCCGCTCGCCGCCGCCAAGAGAGAATTTGAAGAGGAAACAGGCTTTAAAGCGGAAGGCCGTTTCACGGCGCTCACACCGGTCCGGCAGCGGAACAATAAACTCGTATATGCCTGGGCGGTAGAAGGTGACTGCGATGCCGCTGCCGCAAGGAGCAATACCTTCCCCCTCGAATGGCCGCCGCATTCGGGCATCACACGCGAATTTCCGGAGATCGACCGTGCCGCATGGTTTTCCATGGCAGAAGCGAGGGAAAAGATCTTCGATGGCCAGATCGGACTTCTCGACGAGATCGAGAAGGTACTCTCCAGTGATTCCGACACAGTTCATTGATGAACACTTCAATTCCGAAGCAGAGTCAGTCACTCATTGCCAAGGCAGCCTGCTGCAGACTTGATACTGCCGCGTCATGCGGCATCCCTCGCCGCACGGACAAACATCCGCAAGCGGCGCCTATATGCCTCAGGCATCGGCCCTTCTGACAAAGGGGTCAACGGGAGATTTGCTCTGCCATGCAAAATCCCCCTTGATCCCCCTTTGCAAAAAAGGAAGAGAAAAAAGTGAAGTGCGTAAAAAAGCGATATACTCTTATTTCTGCCGCGTTACGTTGAAATGATCCCTTCTATTCTTTGCCCAGGCTTCTTCATTGTGGCCCGGATCGAGGGGACGTTCCTTTCCGTAGCTTATGGTGCTTAACCTATTCTTCGCGACACCGAGGTCAACAAGGTATGTCATGGCGGAGGCCGCCCGTCTCTGGCCGAGGGCCATGTTGTATTCAACCGTTCCGCGTTCGTCACAGTTTCCCTCAATGCGAGCCGTGAATTCCGGATGTGCAACAAGCCACTTTGCGTGCATATCCAGAATCTGCCGCCCAACAGGCCTGAGGTCAAAGCGGTCAAAGGCGAAGTGGATGTCCGCGAACTCGGAGGCCTCTTTATCGGCCTGCGCCGCTGCCGCCGTAGCTGCTTCATCGAGTTTCTGTTCTTCCGGGAACTTCGCAGGAGCAGCCTGGGCGGGCGCCTGCTTTTCCACGGCCGCCTCTTTTTCCACTACAGGCTCTTCCTTAATGACTGCCTTCTTCGCGCATCCCGCAGGCAGAACAAAGGCGCAAATGATCACGACCAAGAATAACGTCATAAGAACCTTTTGCCTTTTCATCTCTCTCCTTTCCAATCGTTTTTTTAAACTTCTTGATCCTTCAGCCTGCCGCAGGGGTGGGCTGCCATTCATCTCTGCAAATTTAAGAAACCTAAGGTACTGCTATGGACACGTAATACGACTGATCATCGCGTCTCAAAAGAAAGACCACACTTTCATTCGACTTAACCTGCGCCATTGCCTTTTTAAAATCGTTTAAATCTTTGACGAATTTTTTATTCACTTCCCGGATGACATCGCCGGGCTCTATGCCTGCGTCATCGGCGAGGCTGTCGGCCTCGACCTGTATAACCACGACTCCCTCCCTTGCAGTCAGATCAAACTGCCTCCTCCATTCAGGCTTTATGTTGTCGACTGTAAAGCCGAAAACGTTCTTTGTCTTGCCCGCCTGAAGTGCCAGACGCTGCTCAGTCATTTCCACAATCGTCACTTTGACATCCAGTTCTTTTCCCTGCCGTATCAGCGTGACATTGACGGTCTTCCCCACGGGAGTCTCTGCAACGATCCAGGGAAGGTCGTTCGAGGATTTGACGGCCTTGCCGTCAAAGGCAAGGATGACGTCTCCCTGCTTGATGCCGGCCTTTTCGGAGGGACTGCCCTTGACAACATCGGCAACGATGGCGCCCCGCGCTTCTTTCAGTCCAAAGGACGGCGCAAGTTCAGGGGTCACCATCTGAATCGAGACCCCCAGCCAGCCGCGCACTACCTTGCCCTTTTCCCGAAGCTGGGCGACGACACCCTTTGCGGTGCTGCTGGGAATGGCAAACCCGATACCCTGGCCCGCGGCTACGATGGCAGTGTTGATCCCGATGACCTCGCCTTTCATATTTACAAGGGGTCCCCCGCTGTTTCCCGGATTGATAGGAGCGTCGGTTTGGAGGAAATTGTCATACGGTCCGGAACCGATAACCCGTCCGGAGGCGCTGATGATTCCCTGCGTAACCGTGTGTTCCAGCCCGAAGGGGTTTCCGATAGCCAGAACCCAGTCGCCTACCTGCATGATGTCTGAGTCCCCGAGAGCGAGTGTTGGCAGCTCTTTCACAACGGATGATATCTTGATCAGGGCCAGATCTGTTTTGGGATCCTTACCTATCACTTTCGCCGTGTATTCCCTTCCATCCGTAAGTTTAACCTTGATCTCTCCCGTCCCGGAGACAACGTGATTGTTCGTAATGATGTATCCGTCTTTGTCGACAATTATGCCCGAGCCGAGGCTCCGTTGCTTCATTTCCCTGTCCGGCATGTCCCCGAAGCCCCCGAACGGCCCGCCGCGGGGTCCGAAGAACTGCCGGAAAGGATTGCCCGGTACCTTGACGGTTGTTGTCGTGCTAATATTCACAACAGCAGGCGTGACCTTCTTGGCAAGCTCAGCAAAGGACTGGGGAAAGCCGATTGTCTCGGTGCGCCCCTTGTCATTGAGGCAAGCGGCGGCAAAGACAACCAAAGCAAGAGCGAGAATGAACAGACCCTTGGTAATATAAAAAGCACCGATTCTTCTTCCCATAGCATCCTCCTCGTGAGTGTGTGTTGTAATAAGGAAAAATAACTGATTTTTAGATCCTGCCAGGAGGCTCCGTGATATCAGATAAACGTGACATTCTTATCTTCATGAAAATTTCTCGTTTTCACTCTTAGACAGCAAAAAACAATTACACCAATGTCTCCAGGCACCGAGCGAAATGAAAGAGTTTATTTTCGTAGTTGTAATACACTGCCTACCCACGTAAACATTCATTAAATCTATCACAAACCGGAGAACCTGCCAGCCGAAGTAATGACGTTAAAATCATAGGATAATGACAGGTGCAAGCTACTATGAATAAAGGGATGTGAGAAATGACCTCAGGTTCGTTTTTTTGCTTTTTATACCAAACTTGGAACGCAGGTTCTTTCTGTGGAAGTCTACCGCAGTGGTGGATATGTTAAGAAGTCTGGTTATTTCCTTAGTCGTCTTTCCTTCTTTGACGAGGGTGGCCACCTCAATTTCCCTCGGCGTCAGACTGAGGTACGCGGAGGACAGATTCCTCAAGAAGGGCGATACGATGTCATTTAAATGGGCCTCAATGATCTCTATGTGAACCCGCTGGCTGCTGTCCAACCTGGGGCCCTTCAATTTTTCCAGGTAGGGCAGAACAAGCTTCTTGACATTAGCCAGCACCTGCTCTTCAAGGGTGGCCTTATCTTCCTCCCGGTGCTTCAGGAGAACCTTTAGCGCCGTATTCGCTTCCTCAAGACTCTGCGATTTCAATTGCAGCTCCTGCTCTCTTTTCTTCACGACTTCCTCGGCCATTTTCCGCTCGGTAATATCGAGAAAAGACATGACCACCCTCTTCGTGGAAGGTATGGCCGCTACATTTGCGAGGACATTCAGAACTCCGCTGCAATTGTTCGTGATCCGGAATTCATAGCCATCAGAGGGCGTCCGGGAATGCTTACCGACCGCGCGTGAGAGGAGCTTCAGCTTCGGGAGGTCATCTTCGAGCACGAATTCCGTCCACTTCTTATTCCCCTCAATCTCCGACCGGGAAAAACCCGTCAACCTCTCAAACTGCCTGTTTGCCAAAACTATCGTCGCATCCTCGTCAACGATCACCGTCGCCGTGCCCGTGTTCTCAAAGATCGTCCGATACCTCACCTCCGATTCCTTCAGCGCATGCTCCGCACGCTCTCGCTCACGCCGCTCCTCAACCTCATGCAGGGCGCGTGAAACGGCCGGCTCCAGACGCGATAACCTGTTCTTCAGAACATAGTCCGTTGCCCCCTTCTTGAGAAGATCAATCGCCATCTCTTCCCCCAGGGCTCCGGAAACAAATATGAAAGGCACATCAGGGCATTTGTCCCTGGCTATCTTCAAGGCCGCAAGACCGTCAAATGAGGGCAGAGAATAATCGGAAAGAATAATGTCCGGTGAAAAATCCGCAATCGCATTGACAAAGGACGCCTTTGCGGCAACACGCTTCGAGACAAAGGTCATGCCCGCCTCCGCCAACTCCTCTATCATCAACTCCGCGTCAGTAGGGACATCTTCAAGGATCAATA
>PLMX01000035.1 GCA_003142635.1 Syntrophaceae bacterium
CTAATGTGAATGAATTTATGAAAACGTTATACTAGTCCTTAGAATCATCATTCGCTGACGAGTGAAAATTATCGACAGAAACAAACATATGCGATTTAGATAACAAAACTCACTTCTCAACCTGCATCTAAAATCATCTTAAGCGTGTTTAGTGCTTCGCCTTATTTTCCCAGATCACCATTTGCGTTCGTGCATCCTTGGCATCCGGTGCATCAGGAACCAGTTCTAGATAGTGTTTCAGGCGATCTGCGGCGTCGGCGTACATGTTCTGCTCAGCATAAATTAATGCCAGATTATCAGTACAAAGGTTAATTAGGCCACAAGACTTATCCTTTTCATAATTTAGCCTTTCTGATGATACTATTCCGGGATAGGGTCAGGCTTTTATCTTTTTCCAGGAACACTCTTGGATTCTATGCCGCCGACTATTCTATCTTCTTGAAACGGACTTGCAATCTCGGCCCATCACGGCTTCTATGGCAGTGATTTTGGCCTGGGCGCGCAGGTATTGTTCACGCATCAACTCGAGATTCTTCTTTGCTTGCTGGTATTCTTTCTTGCTTAATCGTCCTTGCTCAAATGCTGTGCCCCAATCAATGCTTAACTTCGATATACGGAAACCGTAGACACCAACGGGGCCAAATGAATGGGCAAGACTATCTCCTATCTCAGCCGCCACACCGCTTTCTACAAGTAATTTCTCAGTGTGTAAAATCAGATTCAGAAGATAGGATAACTCTTTCTGAATAGCGTGACGCTCCTTGTATGCCTTGTCGGCAGACCTTGTAAGTGCCTCTATCATATCTCCATGTTTTTGTAATCCCTGCAGAGATCTTATTAAGTTATCGCGAATTTTGGGATCCATATTCGCGAATGCCTCCACTTGGGAGCGAAGAGCCTCGGTTGTCCTAAGGAACTCCCTGACATAGTCTTTAACTTCTTTCAGGGCCGCCTCCATTAATGCTAAATTCATTTCGACTTTAGCCTTAGATATATCTTCTCCAGCCCCTTTCAACTGGAGTTCAGTCCGGTTAATTGCATCAGCCATTACGGGAAGCCCTTTTATAAGGTCTTTACGCGTGGAGTTGGCTTTTTCGCAATTGACCGATAGATCATTTTTAGCAGAGTCCTTCAATTGGTCCTGAGTCACAGCTGCAGAAGTTGTCACGTTCTTGAGTCCAAGACCGGAAGTGGTCGATGAGCCCGACGTGGAACTGAGTTTCGGTTTGTCAAAAAGTGTTTTGGAAACTGCAGCGGTTTGTTCAGATCTGGTATTGAGCGGAACTGGCGTAGCGGAACTGCGCGAACCAGAACCGAGAGATGGCGCCGTCGAATTATATGGAGGTAGCGCTGAGTCAAATCCCGCCCGCGCTTTGGCTGACGCATCTTCCATGACTGGTGCGGCCGCCGCTGCCTTCGAAGCGCCAGCTTGCTGTTGCAGTGGTATCAGTACAGAGCGCTGTCCTGTACTGCCAGGGACCAGCTGCCCAGCCGTGGCATTATTTTGTGCCGTGGTCAGCAGGCGTTGTTGCTCTTCGGGCGGAAGTTTACTAACCATCACAGCAACATCCGCCAACTGTTGCGGAGTCATTTTGCTCGGATCCAACGTCGAGGGCTGCGAGGATGAGACGATATCGGTGTTGCCGGTCTTCAATTGTAGGCCGGATTTGTTCGTTAGGGCGGAGGTGGCTGCAACCGCTGAATATTGGCCACTCTGGTTCGATCCTATCGCAGGATTCGCGACCTGTGCAACCCCAGCCTCGCTCTCGCCAGTCTTCAACGCCAGCTTTGAATTCGTCAGGCCCGATCCTTGCCCAGGGCCGCCTGTGTAGATTCCCGGCAATCCTGGGATACCGTAGGGCACCTTGCCATCATTCAGATATATGCCTGGCAATCCTTTAATACCCGTAATACCCGCTTGCCCGTTGGCGCTGTCACCCAGTTTGAGCCTCAGTCCGAGACCATTGCTTGATGTTTCCTTCAGTTGAAGATTGGGTAATCCGGTCAGCTTCAGCGTTGCGTTTAGACGGTTGTACATTGCGGCCAGCTGCTGCGCTTCCTCCGCCCGGTGCAGGCGCTCAGCTTCGGCTTGACGGCGCTGCAGTTCCAGCATCATCTCTTGTTTCTGCAATTCAGCCTGTGGATCCGAACCCGAACTGAACAGCCAGGTGATGAAATTGGTCGTCGCCTGTTGAACCGCCTGCTGCAGCGGGGCATAGGTCCCCGAGTAACCGCTCCCGGAAGTGCTTCCACCACCAGTCCCCGGACAGGTATATCCGGCAGGAAAGCCACCAACCAATTTTCCATTTATCCAGCACTGTGTTCCTACAACTTGTCCGGAGCCTTGCGCATGTGCCGCAGACGAACCGATCATGACCGCAAACAGCGTGATAAGGACTACCCTTTTCATGGCTTATCCTCCAGCTAACTCTGGCGATGCGAACACCTTTCAACCTACTCGGCCTTCTTGAGTGCGTCCTCCCATATAAAGATCTGATCGCGTGCTGCTTGCGCATCAGGCGCACCTGGAATTAACTCAAGATAGGCCTGCATATGCTGAATCGCGGCGTTGTAGAAAGAAAGCTCCGCGTTCAACATCGCAGCATTGAAATGGCCTTCAGGCCAAACTGGGTTAATCGCAAGCCCTGCCTCGAAGTGTTCTAAAGCGCCGCTGATATCCCGCTCGCTAATGGCTTTTTCGGCTAAGATGCGATGCTTTCGCACTTCATCGGCTAGCGGCGGCCTTACTGAAAGTGCACGCCATGCGGAGGCTTTCTGTGGAAAATTACTCCATACCGCTTCTTCTTCGGGTGTTCGTTTTCCGAGTGCGTATGCACTCAGGCGATTCAATGCCTGAGCAAGCAAGGTAGCGTCCTGAGAACTTGACCACATCAAAGCTGAATCGATATACTTCAACTCATCCCGATTGATCAGACAATACCCTGCGCATTCGAACTGAGGGTCCTCCGCCACCGTGAACGTCCCCCCGCGCCGCCCGTGGCTAGCGGGAGCCCACCCGGAGCTGACGACGCCGAACACCGGCCCCATCTTCTTCAGATCAAGCCTGCTCGTTCCTTGTTCGCTTTCCGGGGCGGGATGATATCCAAAGCCTCGCCCCTGCTCGCTCCACGAGTAGTCGTATTCAACCTTGTATCCGGACACGCGAACGGCTGATATCCTATGATTCCAGTCTTCGTGCAATCCATTGCCGATGTCTCTTACCTGGTGAGACAGGATACGCGGGAGCCTTTCCAGAATGATACTGCGCGCCTGCCAGACGGACATCGTTGGAGCTGCCGTCTCTTGGGCAAGGACCGCTGGCGTCGCGGCAAGAAGAATCAATACTGATGTGAATGCGAACACCTTCCAACTGCGATAGCTCATTTCGGTCTCCTTTCGATGCAACCCCTATTGTGTTTGATAAGAACTTGCTTTCTTGGGAAGGAAGTATAGGAATTTCGTTCTTTTATGTCAAGGACCTCTTGGCCACAAAATGCGGGATGCGGATTGCGTTATTACGGATTGAAATCTTGGTGCGCCAAGC
>PLMX01000072.1 GCA_003142635.1 Syntrophaceae bacterium
CCTGCTGGGGGAGGATCACTATCCGGTTGTATCCGGTTTGACTATTTCTTCTGCCAGGGCGAGAAATTGACTGTTCGAGAAGATGTCGATTTTTTCGCTTAGTTAGCAGGCAGAGATGGAAGCCGACAAAAACCCTGGGAGGGGATATCGAGAGCGTTGTTAAACTTACTGGATAAATTTTGAAAAGCGACCAAACCCGTAAGTTCGACAATCCCATCTTCGTCAAAGAACTCACGCAGTTGAGCTATTAATTCATCGCTTACCTGTTGACCCGGATAGGTAATTGCCTCAGCGTACTCCAAAACCGCTTTTTCTCTCTTGCTGAAAAGCTTACTATCCCTCCATTTTTCCAAGACTTCCAGCTTTTCCGCAGAGCCGGCTCTCTGTGCAAGTAGAGATGCATTGATATCAACACAGAAGCGACACCAGCTTATTTGCGACACCCTGACCATGATCAATGAACGCAGTACAGGATCGACAGGGCTTCTTCGCCTATCCAGCACACCATATAGAATTGCCACCGCTAAGAAAAGCTTGGGTACTCTCGCCCAAAGCAGGGAGGGCTTCAGAACCTGCCCGTACTTTCTTTCTTGGTTCCAGAATAATAAACGAAGGTACCAGGGATAATTACGCAAGGGTTTTTCTGAAATTTTCACGTTGCATTACCTCGCTATGGAGTCTCACAGAGAATGGAGATGCGGTGGATGGACAGCTGACGGTTACAAACTCAAAGTTTTTCTTTAAATAGCATAAAAAATATACAGTACCATATTAAAAAGTCAATAATTATATAGGGACCATGATTACACTTATTGATAGGAATAAGGATTACGGGTTGTAAGGTGTAATAGCTGAGCAAAAATAGAAAAACAACCTTTCAGGAAGATCTGCGTTTCCTGCGGATGCAGTGTTAGATAGGACGCGTGGTATTAGTCTTGGTCACTCTCTGTTTTTGTCGCGGCGGAGGTGGTCCCTCCATCCACCGTTTGATGCGGTCGGCATCTGCGAAGCGGGTCTGCTTGCCTTGGGCATCGAGGAGCACAATCAGTACGGGGCGCCGGGCCACCTGGGCCTGCATCACCAGGCATCGTCCTGCCTCATCGATGAAGCCCGTCTTGGANNGCTGCATCCACCATCCGCGCCAGTTCCCGGGCGGTGGACACGTTGCCGCTCGAAAGCCCGACGGGGTCTTCGAAGTGCGTATCGGTGAGTCCCAGCGACTGAGCCTTGGCGTTCATGGCGGCAATGAAGGCGTTGATACCGCCGGGGTAAGTCCGCCCGAGGGCGTGAGCACAGCGGTTCTCGGAGGCCATCAAAGCCAGCAGCAGCGCATCTCCGCGCGTGATGGGAGTGCCCACCCGCAGGCGCGAGCGGCTGTGGCGCATGGTGTCCACGTCTTCGGGTTCAATGGTGATCAATTCGTGGAGGTCCAATTGCGCATCCAACGTCACCATGGCCGTCATGACCTTGGTGATGGAGGCGATGGGCAGCACCGCCGACGCTCGCTTCTGAATGAAGAGCTCGCCTGTCTGCTGGTCCTCGACCCATGCGCAGGCAGAGCGGATAACGAGTTTCTGGGGAGCGTAGACGACTTTAGCGCGCGTTTTCTTTTTCTTCTTTTGGACAATTTTGGATTTCGACGACTTTGAGGATTTTGAGGCTCCTGCGGTCACCTGGACCGACAGCATTCCCACACTCAGAAGGATGACCAGGATCGCTATGCAATATCTACGCGCCATTCTCTCTCCGTGACTTGAAGATGCCGAAGGTACTTTTTTTCGCATTTCACTTCGGTCTGCTGCCATATATAAAGAGACAGCGTGTGACAAAATTTTTTCGCAACTCCACTTTAAAGAAAAAATCACCCTCATGTCAAGAAAAATGAACACATAGTCATCGCTGATCATAATTTGCAATATCGCATTTGCGTCTCCATTATGAAGTACAGCGTTTCAGAAGTGCTCGCTCGATTCTCCGCTCTTGATTTTTCAGGGCAGGATCGCTATACTATGTTTGAGGCTAAGAACATGTTGACCATTACACCCGAAGCAAAGGCATATGCACTCGATAAAGGCGGCTCGCTATTCCTGGAACTTGTTACCGTAACGGGCGGCTGCTGCATACCCTACCAGCCGGAACCAGCCGTGAGGCTTGGCAAGCCACGCAAGCACGATCAATACAGACAGGAGACCATAGACGGCTTGACTGTCTTTATCCCTCATCATCTGCCGGAAGAAGAATTGGTTATCGCGATGGCTTCCTTCCTGGGGTTCAAGAAATTAGTAATTGACGGCTGGCGCTGTTATTGACAGCAGATGAATAAGTCATCAAGTCTTATTTGTGGTAATGTCGATTAATCCTGCCTCCCCGGCCGATATCAAATACTAGGACCAACCAAGTTTTATTCTGAAACACATCTCAGGTTTCATTCACTCAGATACGATATTTTTGTGCTTGACAAGTTATGGGCATATGCTTATAATGGGTGCAAGGAGAAAGAAGAATGGCGAGGCCAAAATGCTGTCGAAGAGTAGCAGGAGAGCCGCCGTGCCAGATTTTCAAACCGGCCGGCGTGCCTGCATCAGCGCTTGACCATGTGGTCTTATCCATGGATGAGTTTGAGGCAATCCGGTTGGCCGATCTTGACGGGCTTTACCACGACAAGGCGGCGGAACGGATGAAAGTCTCACGCCAGACCTTCGGAAGAATCATTGAAGCGGCCAGGCACAAAGTGGCTGAGGCGCTTGTAAAAGGTCTCGCCCTCCGCATCGAGGGAGGTGAAATAGAAATTGCCAAGATGCGAATTTTCAGGTGCATGAAATGCCGGCATCAATGGGATGTACCTTTTGGTACAGGAAGACCCACTCAGTGCCCGTCTTGCAGCGATGCGTCTATATGCAGGGCCGAAGGGCAGCGGGGAAGAAGGAACGCCGGTGAGGCATGCCCGCGCGGCAGGTCTTAAGCGGGATATTGATCATTGGGAAAATGCTCCGGTCCCCTTTGTATTGGGTGGGAGAGATGAAGTTTAATTTCGTATTTATGAAGAATAGAAAGGAGATATTATAATGAAGGTTTGTTTTCCAACAGAAACACTGCAAGGACTGGATAGCAGAGTCTATGGACATTTCGGGTCTGCGCCGGGCTTTGTCATTGTGGATACGGGAAAGATGAGCGTGGAAGAAATCAACAATAACGATCTGCATCATGCCCATGGCATGTGTCAGCCGGTCAAGGCTCTGGGAGGATTAAAGGTTGATGCCGTGGTCGTCGGAGGCATCGGCATGGGCGCCCTGATGAAGCTGCAAGCCCAGGGGATCCAAGTTTACCGCGGTGCCGAGGGCACCGTCCAGCAGCATATCGATCTCATTCGAGACGGCAAATTGCCGCAATTTTCGAAAGAGCATACCTGTGCAGGCCATTCGGGCGGTGGGTGTTCCCACTGATTGTGATGAGCCATAGACTAAAGGAGGAATCAGATTATGTCGTCTAAAGTGCTTATTATCGGTGGAGTGGCCTGTGGGCCAAAGGCTGCGTCTCGGCTGAAGCGTCTCCGTCCTGACGCGGAGATTACCATAATTGAAAAGGGCAAAATAATTTCTTACGGCGCCTGCGGCCTTCCCTATTATGTGGAGGGTTTGTTTTCGGACGTCAGTGAACTGAACAAGACGCCGATCGGTGTCCCGAGAAACCCCGCCTTTTTTGAGAGGGTGAAAGGCGTGAAGGTGCTGACACAGATGGAGGCGCTGAAAATCGATCCGGTGAAAAAGGCCGTGCGCGTGAAGAATCTGGAAACGGGCGCGGAAGAAGACATGGCCTACGACAAGCTGGTCTTGGCAACCGGCGGGTCGCCCTCCCGTCCAAATATTCCCGGCCTCGATCTTAAGAATGTATGGTTTATTTCGCACCCCGATCACGTGGTCAGCCTGAAAAAGGAGGTCGCAGAGCAGGGCCTGAAGAAGGCGGTCCTCGTGGGGGCAGGATTTATCGGCATCGAGATGGCGGAGGCGCTGGTTCAACAGGGACTGGAAGTCACGGTTGTCGAAATGATCGATCAGATCATGCCGGGCGTCCTCGATAAGGACGTCGCCACATTTGCCGCCAAACACTTGCGCCAGAAAGGCGTAAAGCTTGTTCTCGGGGAATGCGTGAACGGCATTGAAGGAAAGGAAAAGGCGACTGCCGTCAAGACCGACAAACAGACCATCCCGGCGGATATCGTGGTCATTGCCGTCGGAACACGGCCCAATGATAAACTCGCAAGGGAGGCCGGGATTCTGTGTACCAAGCAGGGTGGAGTTGTCATCAACGAATATTGCCAGACGGGCAATAAGGATATATATGCTGGCGGCGATTGCGCAGTGAACAGCTACGTAAACGGTAGCGTCGGCGCTTTTCTTTATGTGCCCCTCGGATCGACGGCAAACAAACACGGCAGGGTCATCGCCAACCATATCGCAGGCGCTCCTACGCCTTTCAAGGGTATCACCTGCACATCCATCGTGCGGGCCTTTGATTTTACCATTGGTAGAACCGGTCTCACGGAAAAACAGGTCCGGGAATTGAATATGGACATAGAGACATTCACATGGGCAGGGCCCGATTTGCCCCACTACATGCGGGATCACAAACCCCTCGTAATAAAGATGATCGCCTCTCGGAGGGACCGAAAGCTCATCGGCGTCCAGGTGGCGGGGCCCGGCAACGGGGCGAAGCGCCTGGATGTGGCGGCAGGCATGATATCCATGGGAGGCACAGTGGATCAGCTTGCCGATGTGGATTTTGCTTATGCGCCGCCGTACAGCACGGCGCTTGATCCTCTGGCCACTTGCGCCCATATGATGACCAACAAGCTTGACGGTATTGCCAAAGGCGTATCCGCTTTCGAAGCCAAAAAGCGGATGGATAAAGGCGAGGTCCTTTTGATTGACGTGCGCACGCCTGCTGAATTCGAAACCAATCAGTTGCCTTACGACGTATTGCACATTCCATTAGGAGCGCTCAGAGGCAAGGCCGCTGAACTGCCCAAAGACAAAGACATCATGGCTTTCTGCAAGATCAGCCTGCGCGGCTATGAGGCGCAGCGGATTCTGAATGCCGCCGGGTTTGACAGGGTGCAGTTCATCGAAGGCGGCATCGTGGGATGGCCGTTTGAAGTAAAGACGTTAAAATAGCGGCGGGAATAATTAGAACGAGACGCGCATCGGAAAATTGAGTCTCGAGAAAACAGGAAAGATTATTTATCAAAGGATATGGAGCAGAGAGATTTTGACAAGGACGCCGCGTCCTATGATATGAAGCCCGGCAGGGTTAAGCTCGCGCAGGACGTGGCGACATCCATAATGGACGCGGTTAAGCTTAATTCTGATATGGACATCCTTGACTTCGGGTGCGGAACGGGTTTGGTTACGCTGCAGCTGCAACCTTTTGTAAGGACCATCACGGGGGCCGACTCGTCCCACGGCATGCTCGATGTCCTCAGAGCCAAGATCGCGGAGCGCAAGCTCACCAATATAAAAACCGAATTCATCGATCCGGAAAAGAGTGTTGTGCTGAAGAATAAGTATTACCTCGTTGTCTGCAGCATGACCCTGCATCATGTCAAGGAGCTCGTGCACATCTTCCATGAGTTTCATAATTGTCTTTTGCCGGGTGGGCAGATATGTATTGCCGACCTGGATTCCGACGAAGGCGAATTTCACAGGGACAAGACAGGGGTAGTCCATTCCGGCTTTGACAGAGCGGAGATGCGCCGGCTTCTCATTGCGGGCGGATTTCAGGACGTGCGCGATGTAACGGCGGCGAGCGTTGTAAGGGAATCATCCGACGGACGATCACGGGAATTTACGGTCTTTCTCATGACCGGGCGAAGATGCTGATAAGGCAAACCATATGCGTGGGTCAAGAAGAGAGAACAGAACACAATCTATGGAACTGGTTCCCATCGGCGTGATACACTCACCTTACCGGGTGAAGGGCGACGCGCCGCACCAGGGCAGGCACTCTCCCACAACAAGCGAGATTGAAATCTTTCCGGAATATGCAGATGGGTTAGAAGATATCGCAGAGCGGCCGCACTTGATCATACTTTACTGGCTTGACAGGGCAGACCGCGGCACGCTTACGGCCATCCCGCCCCATTCAAAAAAAGAGCATGGAGTATTTGCCACCCGCTCGCCTGACCGTCCGAACCCGATTGGACTTGCAGTTGTAGATATTCTCGGTATTGAGGGCGCCAGGCTCATCGTGAGAGGCCTTGATGCCTTTGACGGAACGCCGTTACTCGACATCAAGCCATACTCTGCTGAGATTGACTGTGTGAGGGAATGACGTTGCGAGAGTTGTGAAGAACTTATCCGACGGGACCGTACGGGAGTTCGCCGTTTTTTTTATGACCGGAGGAAAATGATAAGATGGTAGATGACTGGATCAAAGAAATAAAAGCAAGAATCGATCCTGAACAATTGGGCATGATACTTGTCCATAATGGCATAGTGCGGGCATCCTCAAAGGACGGGAAGCACGTAAGAGGCATGATGTTGTCCTTCGATAAACAGAAGCTGGATTCTTGCGTAAGCGAATTCAAGAGGCGGGATGGAATTGAAGACATCAGGGTGTGGATCAATCAAGGTACATTGAACGTAGGAGATGACATTATGTATGTCCTCGTTGCGGGAAGATTCAGAACAGATGTGATGCCGGTTCTTCAGGAACTTCTATCTATCATTAAAAAAGAGATCGTAAAGGAAGAAGATGTCCATCCATACGAGTAAATTATGACGAATGGTGCATTTCAAGATTATTATCCAGATGCGTTTGCGCATTGCTTTGGCTGCGGCAGGCTCAATAAGGACGGTTTGCAAATCAAGAGTTACTGGGATGGTGAAGAAAGCGTCTGTCATTATACACCCAAGCCTTTCTACACGGGCGGGTTTCCCGGATATGTCTATGGTGGGTTTATTGCCTCATTGATGGATTGCCATGGCGCCGCTACGGTGTCGGCAGCCAAATTGCGTGCGGACGGATATTCTCTCGATGACCGACCTATTTCCCGCTTTGTTTCAGGATCTATAAAAGTTGATTATCTCAAACCAACGCCGATGGGACCGGTCCTGGAAATCAGGGGCAGGTTTAAGGAAATCAAGGGCAGGAAGGTCACTGTGAGTGTCACGCTATCTGCGGAAGGCGAGATTCGCGCAAAGGGTGAAGTACTATTGGTGCAGATTCCGGAAAGCAAGTGACGTGAGATAAACGGATTCCTTTCCTCAGCGTCAATTCCGCATATCATGTTGAAAAAATCAGTATGAAGACTTACCGCCACTTTGTTCCGGCGAGGGCTTCGGCAAATTTTCGTAGTCATCGCGACGCGAGGGTGGCCTCGGCACATTGCCGCCGCCGGAGCGCACGGCTATTGCGTAGGCAATGCTGTTCTTGGCGATCGAGCGCTGCCTGTCGGTTCTGAAATCGAAGGCCCACGCGTAGTCGGCAGGATTGTCCTTAAACTCCCTACCGCACCAGGAATCGTAGGGCTGTAGCTCCGCAAGCGGACCGTTATTTGTCAACGGGCCGTCCTCATCATTACCCAGAGTAACGTAATAGAGCCGTCCCATCTCTCCTTCTTTTGTGTAGTCGTATTCCGTCCCCGGAGTGCTGGGGAGCCGCCAATCGCGATAGTCTCCGACAGCGAGGCTCGCGGCCCATTTCATCGCTTCATCCCAGGTCATGGGGTTATTGTGCGGATGCTTATACCAGGTGACGTTGTTATCCGTGTCATACACCGTGCCGTCGCCCATGTCGATGAGATCTGCTAACGCTCCTGGAGACATGCTGAAGAAAATGATCAATATGGATAGAGAGATGAAAAACTTTTTCATTATCTGTTTCCCCTCCTTCCTGCCGGGATCAAGAATTAATCTTACACTGTGCGGCTGATTATTATCGGTTTCCCGCAAACGGCCTGCTTCCCTATGGAATGATCGACTGAGCCCTGCTTCTGGCCCTGTTTCTCCCCGGTCTCCGGTTTCCTCGTTTCTGAGCACTTCTCAAAAAGCAGCACAGGGAAGACGGCAACGGCCATGCCTACCAGGAACCATAAGATGCTCATCAATATTTTCTTTTTATTGATCACTTCGTTTTGTCAGTGCCTCCGTGTATCAGGTCGATCACAGTGATTTCCGGGGGTGAGAAAAAACGGATCGGCGGCCCCCACGTGCCCGTTCCCCTGCTTACGTATAAATGCGCATCATTCGGCAAGGTGAAGTATCCGGTGATGAGCGGATAAAAGCGCCGCACAACAAAGTTGAAAGGAAATATCTGGCCGTTGTGGGTGTGCCCGGAAAGCTGGAGATCAAAATACCCGACACTGTCCTTTTCTATGACCGGCCTGTGCTTGAGGAGCACCGTGAAGCGCTGATGGTCAAGTCCTGACAGCATTTTCGTTTCAGATATCTCTTGAGGAGGGCCGATAGAGTCTACTGTGGGATCGTCGACACCGGCGATATTGATCACTCCCGCCGCATTGACGCCTTCTTCCCTGAGAACCGTAAATCCTGCGGCCCGCGTGAAATCGAGGGCCTGGTCGAGACCGGCGTAGAATTCATGATTGCCCGTGATGGCAAACTTGCCGTAACGCGGCTGTACGTCGCGCAGAAGCGCCGCGTTCTCCGTGAGTGTATCTATCTGTCCGTCCACAAGGTCTCCCGTCGATACGAGGATGTCCGGCTGTGCTTTCTTTATCTCTTCGACGATGTGCTTCAGGCTTTCCCCCTTCACGATGATTCCGATATGGACATCGGATATCTGCACGATCCTTATCCTTCCTGCTGATTCAGGGATTTTGGGAGACGCTATGGTCAGCGTTTCCGTCCTTATGTCCTTTGCCTCAAAATATCCGTACACGTTGATGGCCGATGAAATTATAAGAGGCACGAGAAACGCATATAAAGGTGAAAGGACCAGATGTGATAAATCCCTGTGGGAAATAAGGGCGCCTGTGCGGATGAGGAGATGGTATAAATCAAGAAGGAGGGAGGAGGCGAAGAACAGGAACAATACGCCCATCCATATATATCCCGTGTACGCCATGATGGAGGCCAGGGTATCTGAGCCATACCGCTCGCACATCCGCACGAGGATGGGAGCGAGGATCATGAATACAAGGACGATAATCAGGATTACATTACCTGCGGCGCCTGGATGGAACGCCCCTTTGATCTTTGCAAAAAGATAAAGGTGCACCCCGCCGTAGATGAGAAAAAAGGTGAGTAGGAAGAGGCTCATTGACATGTCGACAGATAAAACACTTTTTTACCGTCTTCTCTTTCTAATAGTGCCGTGAGCCGGCCCGGATCAAGGCGGCTCTCTCTCCCGGCATGAACTTTCGCTCGTGGCAGGCATCGTTACTGCCGAGGTCAGAGGACTTAAATAGCTTGCTGTCGGCAAATCCACCAATAGCAAACGAAGCTTCATTGATGCAGCTTTATATTGAAAATAATCAATAATTAAAATATATTTGTCAAGAACAATGTCTGATTAGAAGAGAATACAACTTTACTTTTTGGAGGAATTGAAAATGGATTGGGGAATGCAGAACCGTATGTCACAGCTCATCCAGGCTGATGGCCATTGTTTTTTTCTTCCCATAGACCATGGTTACTTCCAGGGCCCGACGTCATGTCTGGAAAAGCCCGGAGAAACCATAGCGCCGCTCCTTCCCTACTGCGACGCCATCTTTGTAACCAGGGGCGTATTGCGGGCGGCAGTTGATCCCGTAGGGAGCAAGCCGGTCATCCTCAGGGTATCCGGAGGCACCAGCGTAGTAGGCAAGGACCTCGCAAACGAAGGCATTACCACATCCATAGAGGAGATTATCCGCCTGAACGCGGCTGCTGTGGGAATTTCCATTTTCGTCGGGAGCGACTATGAACGCGAATCATTGACTAACCTCTCGGGGCTTGTCAACGAATGCGAGAATTTCGGCATCCCCGTAATGGCTGTCACTGCGGTCGGCAAGGAGTTGGAAAAGCGCGATGCGAGGTATCTGGGACTCAGCTCCCGCATCGCCGCGGAGCTCGGAGCCCGCGTAGTAAAGACCTACTGGTGCAAAGACTTCGACAAGGTAGTATGCGGCTGCCCCGTCCCGGTAGTCATGGCAGGCGGCCCGAAATGTGAAACGGAGCTCGAGGTCATGGAGTTTGTATACGACGGCATGCAGAACGGCGCCATAGGCATCAACCTCGGAAGAAATGTATGGCAGAATCCCTACCCGGTCGCCATGATCAGGGCTTTGCGTTCCATCATTCATGAGAAGTATACGGCCAAGGAGGCATGGGATCTCTTCAGTAGCCTAAAAAATAAATAACGAACGACTACACGCTATATTTCCCCCTTTATCAAAGGGGGATACAGGGGGATTTTACATGGCTGAACATCACCCCAACCTCCTTTTTCAAAGGGGGATAAATGGTATTAGGTGGCAAGAATATGCGCGTAGCAATGTACTATAATAACAGGGACGTGAGGCTGCAAGAGTTGCCGAGGCCCAAGATCGGCCCGGGCGAGATTCTCGTAAAGGTCATAGCGAGCGGCATATGCGGCAGCGACGTCATGGAATGGTATCGCATGCGGAAGGCGCCTCTGGTCCTGGGACATGAGATCGCAGGAGAGATCGTCGAAATCGGGGAAGGGGTAGGGCGCTACAAAATCGGCGACAGGGTTTTTGTTTCACACCACATTCCGTGCAATACCTGCCATTACTGCCTGATGGGTTATCACACCGCCTGTGAGACATTGCATACGACAAACTATGACCCGGGCGGTTTTGCGGAATATATCAGGGTGCCCAAACTCAACGTGGACCGAGGCGTGTTTCTCCTGCCGGATGAGCTTTCGTTTGAAGACGGCGTCTTTATCGAACCCCTGGCCTGTGTTGTCCGCGGGCAGCGCGTGGCAAATCTTCAGGCAGGCCAAGCCGTACTGATCTTGGGAAGCGGCATCTCGGGCCTTCTCCATCTTCTCTTGGCCAGAACCCTCGGGGCGGGACGCATCATGGCGACTGACGTCAGCGACTTCCGGCTGCAGACGGCAAGGACATTCGGGGCGGACGCGGTCCTTCACGCCGCAGAGGATATCCCCGAGAGTGTCCGTCGTATTAATAAGGGCAGGCTTGCCGATCTTGTTATCGTCTGTACGGGAGCGCCGGTTGCCTTCCGCCAGGCCCTGAAGGCCGTGGACCGCGGCGGAACGATCCTCTGCTTTGCCACAACGGAACCGGATGTGGAGCTGTCCGTCCCTCTCAATGAATTCTGGCGCAATGAAATAAAGCTGATGCCGTCATACGGCAACAGCCCCCTCGATGCTACAGTGGCGATAGAGCTCATCAGATCGGGACGCGTGCCCGTCGGGAAGATGATTACACATAGATTGCCTCTGGATAAGACAGGTGACGGGTTCCGGCTTGTTGCCGAAGGGGGGGAATCGCTCAAGGTGATCATTGAACCGCAAAGACAGGCTTGAAGCCGCCCTCTATATATTAATATATGCCGGCCTGGCAGCCCGCTGCAAGAGTACTGCCTAATTCACGACACCTTGCAAGATCGTCGTCGGTTAACTTGCCCTTGGAGATCACAGGGTCATAGACCATTTTAAGCTTGTAACCGAGGGCAATGCGCTCGATGGCTCTTAAGGCGCCCGTCCCGTCATTGCCGGCGCTGATGAATACTACATAGGGCTTCCTGAAGACCTTGTCTCCGGTGGGGTAATAAGTCCGGTCAAAAAAATCCTTCACCATGCCCGACATGTAACCAAAGTTCTCCGGCGTGCCGATCGCCAGGCCGTCCGCTCCTAAAAGGTCAGCGAGGGTGGTATCACCCGCTCTCTTCAGAACCACTTCCGTATTCTCAATGATACGGGCTCCCTCAGCGACAGCCTGGGCCATCCTTTCCGTGTTTCCCGTCTGCGAATGATATATTATTAATATCCTCGACATGGCCCCTCCGGAGCTCCTTTATTACTCTACTTGACAAGATATGGCATTTAATTAAGATACTGACAAGGAAATAGCAATAAATAATCCTGATATGGAGGAATAACATGCCGACGTATGAATATCTCTGCGAAGCCTGCAGGAAAAAGTTTTCCGTGATACAGCGTTTCAGAGAATACGAAAAAGCCAAAGCTGCGTGTCCGAAATGCAAAAGCAGGAAGGTAAAGCAACAGATCTCGACATTCACGGCTAAAACCAGCAGAAAAAGTTGACGCATTCTTAACTCACGCTCTCTTACGCCGACGCAAAGGCAAGAGTGTGCTCTGATGACCATCCGGCCCCTTTCGTGAAATATGACGCCATTCGTAAATGGCCATGTAATCATAGATATGGAAAGGAGATCGTCATGACAAGAATAATTATTTCAGTATTAGTCGCGGGCATGCTTCATATTAGTAGGAAGTATTGAGAGCGGCGCCTTCAGATGCGGCGAAGGGTATGTCAGTGTCGGAGACTCCAAGACGAAAGTGCTCCTGGAATGCGGCAAACCGACGTCGAAAGAAAAGGTGCGTTTCAAGAAAGGGCGCCACTACCGGACGGACGAAAAGGAGACAGACAAGAGCGACAAGACCAAACGCACCTACTTGAAGGAGAAAAAAAATCTACGGAAAAGTGGTACTATAACTGCGGGGAAAACGATTTTATTTACGTTCTTACTTTCGAAGGAACCATCCTCAAGAAAGAGGAAACAGGGGCTACGGCAAGGGCAAGTCGGATTGCAAGGGCCGGTAGGCCGTGGGTATAGAAAATAACGGAGGTGCCACATATGGATGCAATGGAAGCGATTCTTTCGAGGAGAAGTATTCGCAAATACACAAAGGAGCCGGTGTCGGAAAGCATGGTGCAAGAGATATTGGCAGCCGCTATGAGCGCGCCTTCTGCAGGCAATGAACAGCCCTGGCATTTCGTTATTGTCAATGACCGAAAGATCCTCGATGAAATTCCCAAGGTCCATCCATATGCTCAATCCGTAAAGTCGGCCTCCGTGGCTGTTGTGGTTTGCGGGGACCTGAAATTGGAAGTGTATAAGGATTTCTGGGCGCAGGATTGTTCGGCAGCAGCAGAAAATATGCTGATTGCCGTTCAGGCAAAAGGATTAGGCGCGGTCTGGCTTGGTCTGCATCCGATAACTGAACGCGTCAAAGGCGTGCAGAAGCTCCTGAAGCTGCCCGAACACGTGATACCGCTTGCAGTCATCCCTATCGGGCATCCCGACGAGCACAAGCCTTCGGTTAATCGATTTGACACCTCAAGGATTCATCACAATAGCTGGTGATAACTGACGACGACTTCTCGTACACGTCTCTGTACTCCTTATGCGGAATTGCCGCGGCCCGGAGCTGCGGATTCCAGATGCGATAACTTGGTTGTCCAGTTAGGGAATTATTCCTCAAAGGAAGGGGAATACTTCCTCACCAAAAAAGGCGTTTGCCAGCCTGGCATTTTGATAAATAGTCATTATTGCTTGTCATTTTTATTTATTTTTATTGTGGTATAGTCCTTGCTAAATTATATGGAAAACTGAAAGAAAGGAGGTGAAATCGAATGAAGAAACTCATGACAGTATTTATCGCTATTCTGTTTGCACTTTCTATGACCGGACTCTGCTTCGCTCAGGCTCCGGCCGCACCGGCACCGACGCCAGAGAAGAAGGCCGAGGATCTGAAGGCCGATCAGAAGAAGGATGCGTCTAAGAAGAAAACCAAGCAGAAGAAGGCAGCGTCTAAGAAGAAGGCCGCTGAGAAGAAGGAAGCCGCAGACAAGAAGGCCGACGAGAAGAAGGCTGCAGCGGAGAAGAAGGCCGACGAGAAGAAATAACTTGCGTCATCCTTATCTTCGTAAAGAATTATTCAAAAGGGGTTCTGAGAAATCACGAACCCTTTTTGAATTTATGGAACTGATCTCGCAGCACTTGCCTCTTTCAATCATGCTGTCAGCTACCCCTGAATTGTTCATCGCAAGCCAGCGAAGACGGCGCAGTACACTCCTCTTTATGCCTTACATGGATTGACTATGGCCCGGAATGCTGGAACCCCGGCGCGATAACTTACTTGTCTCGTTAGGGAATTATTCCCCAAAGGAGGGGGAATACTTCCTCAATAAAGAAGGCATATGCCATCTTGGCATTTTGGCAAAACGCTATTATCACTGCATATTTTTATTTATTCTTATTGTGGTACAGTCCTTGCTAAATTATATGGAAAACTGAAAGAAAGGAGGTGAAATCGAATGAAGAAGCTAACGACAGTATTTATCGCTATTCTGTTTGCACTTTCTATGACCGGGCTTTGCTTCGCTCAGGCTCCGGCCGCACCGGCACCGACGCCAGAGAAGAAGGCCGAGGATCTGAAGGCCGATCAGAAGAAGGACGCATCTAAGAAAAAAGCCAAAGAGAAGAAGAAAGCAGCTAAGAAGAAGGCCGCTGAGAAGAAGGAAGCAGCAGATAAGAAGGCCGATGAGAAAAAGGCCGCTGATGAGAAGAAGTAAGAAAACGTAAAATAATTTAATTAATATTGTTTCCGCAAAAAAATTGTTCAAAAGGGGCCATGAGAAATCATGAGCCCCTTTTGATTTTTCGGGCAGGCGCCGAGTTCAATCAAAACCCACCGCAGCCTCAAGATGATTCGTCTCAACGAATCCACGACATATCCGAACGGATGACAATGGACTTGTCATTTTGGTGATTATCTGTATTGATTGACCGAACGATTCCGTGTAATATTTGAAGGTATCTCCAGAAATGCTGTGTTCGTGAGGTCAGCAAGATAATGAGTCCAACGTCACAGGAAAGAACTAAGCCATCCGGCGCCGGCCACAAAAGCGTCGCCAGGAAAGGTTCATCATCGGAAAGTTATCGAACGGTGGCTTTCGACAAGAGCTACGCCATTCCGAAAAACCTGCTCAATACCTTGAAATACCAGTATCTCCGCCGTGAGCTATGGATACCCCTGGAGAACAGAGAGGGAAGAGTCACCGTCGTGCTCGATGATCCCGCCAATATACTGAAACGGGACATGATAGAGAACCTTCTGAAGACAAAGGAAGTAGAGTACTGCGCGGCAACAGAAGCCGACATACTGAAGTTCATCGATCACTTCTATGGTATTGAGGACGGTGGGCAAGTTGTCTCTTCCAACCGCACGACGGACATTTCCGACGATGACGAAGGGTTTAAGGAAGAACAGCTTGCCGTCGATGCATCGGACAGCAACATAGTCAATCTCGTCGATGATATGATTGAGGAAGCCTTTATCAGGCGTGCTTCGGATATCCATATAGAGCCGGATATAAAGGATCGGGTAGTCAACGTGCGCTTCAGGATAGACGGGGAGTGCATACATTACAAGACGCTGCCTTATGATTACCGGTCGCCCGTTGTATCGCGGGTAAAGATCATGTCCTACCTCGATATCACCGAGCGCAGACTTCCGCAGGACGGGAAAATCAAATACACGAGACCGGGGGGCGAAGATATAGAACTGCGGGTTGCCACTCTTCCCACGCATGGATACGTTGAGGATGTGGTTCTTCGGATACTCACACGCGGGAAGATCATGAAACTCAACGAACTGCAGATGGAGCCGGATACACATGACCGCTTCAGAGCCCAGCTGAAAAAACCATATGGGCTGATTCTGATTGTAGGGCCTACGGGATCCGGCAAGACAACCACAAGATCGGGCTCGATTTCAGCAATGCCATGCGGGCGTTCCTCCGCGCCGACCCGGACGTGATCATGGTCGGGGAGATGCGTGATTATGAAACTGCCAAGATGGGCATAGAGGCCTCCACCACGGGCCACCTCGTATTGAGCACACTCCATACCAATAACGCCCCGGAGACGATAGTCCGGCTCCTGGACATGGGCATAGACCCGTTTGCCTTTGCCGATTCCCTCCTGTGCGTCTTGGCGCAAAGGCTGGTGCGGAGTCTGTGCAGTGCGTGCAAGGAAGCCTACCATCCGGAGAAAAGAGAGTTTGATGATTTGGTGCACCACTACGGTGAAAAATCGTTTTCCGGCCTTAATATCAACTATGGCGATGGTTTCAAGTTATACAGGGCTAAAGGGTGTCCCTATTGCAACGGCATGGGCTACAGGGGAATGATGGGGCTTTTTGAACTGCTGGTGGCTACGGACACCAGCAAGCAGATGATAATCAGCCGGAAATCTATCGCTGTCATCCGCAAGAGTGCAACAGCAGAGGGTATGCACACTCTCCTTCAGAGCGGCATCATGAAGGTATTAAAGGGAGAGACTGACTTCATCGAAGTCCTGAGCGTCTGTATTCGATGAGACCTTGCAAGTTCTTCTTCTGCCCGCGCAGACCCTCGATAAAGGAATTTAAACATAACGTCATAAATAATTGCGCATTTGATGGCTTGGCTTTATGGTAAAGAGGTTCCATGAAGCCACTAACTATATCTGACGCAGACACCATGATCCTGGCAATCCAGGACGAAATCAGACGATCTGAGGAATCTCGTTATGATCACCGACTGCATGCCATCCTCCTTGTGGCGCAAGGAATCTCATGCAGCAGGGCAGCCCAGATGCTTGGCGATGCACCCCGGACAGTTGAGTATTGGGTCCGACGATTCGAAGAGCGCGGTTTTTCAGG
>PLMX01000082.1 GCA_003142635.1 Syntrophaceae bacterium
TGCCTATTTCTACCGGGATAAATGGCTGGATTCGCTGAAAAGAAAACACGTGATACCGGAAACAGCCGAGAAACCAGACGACAATAAGCACCAGTAGAAAAATCAGAACAACCAGAGAAATGCTCTCCAGTCAAGTAGTATCCTTAATACTTGACAGACAGCCTCTCTTCCCCTATCCTCACCGTGATCGCAGTTTCATCCCAATAAAGACAAGGAGGCATTATGGGCGGACACAAGAAAATCGAGCGCAAGAAGGAACTTGACCGAAAGCGGACAAGACGAAAGAAGAGTCTGAAGCGCAGAGCAAAAGAACAGGGGCAGCCGAAACCGGCGCATAAAGCAAAGTAAAGTCGTAAAATGAAATTGCCCAGGCGATTGAAGATGGGAGGGCGCGGGTCTGCATAACCTGTAAGGGAAGGCGAAAAAGCAATCTCAGCAATGCTTTCCCGTCTCCAATAGGCAAGGTCATTTCTTAAAACGTGGATTAACTTGATCAAGACTGTTAGAAACTCGAGGCAATACGAAGATTAGCGTTAGGACCAACTGCTCTGACAGCTTTTGTTTTGAGATACGCAGTCTTCCCTCCATAGGCACGAAAGTTCCTGACAATATTCCACCCTGACCGTGCCAAAACATTCGATGTTGTTTTCCGCCCGCTGAATTGCCAGGATCATATCATTCTTCTTCATCTGATACGTATTGATCCCCATGCCTTTTGCCATTTTTTGGATCTCACCGTACTTCACCTCTATTTACCTCCTCTAATTACCGCAAGCGATACAACGTGAGTATCCACACCGCGTAAGTTTGGTACATCACCTCTAATCGTGAATCTCATGGTACCGCAACAACAATGATATGAAAAACCGACGACCATGTCAGAGGCTTGGCGATGGTCTTGCCTCCCAACCGGGCCGCCAACCGCTGTGCTTCCGTCTTATAGTCTGGAGCAAAATAGATCGTGTTTGCCGTATAATCCGCCCTGGTTGCTGTTCCTATGTCTGCAACCCTGTAACCCATCCCGATAAGTCTCTTTGACATTTGTCTCGCGGTGGGTAGTTTGCCGTTTCCACTTAAGACCTTGACCTTGAGATTCTTGAGGCTTGTCTCTTTTCCTTCCACAGCCTGCTTTTCACCGGCTGATTTTTTCATTTCATCTCTTTTGGAGATATCGACTTCCTCGACCTGTTCTTTCTTGCCTGTCTCGGAAAGAGCGGCCTCTTTCTCTTTGGATGCGCCTGTCTCCCCCGCTGCGGAACTCTCCTTCGCGGCAGCTTCCGCCCCTTTCATCTTCTGCACCTCTGACTTCAACAAAGTCAGTTCCTTATTCACGGCAGCCACCTGCTCGTTGAGCTGGGCTATGGATGCCTTTGATCTTTGCAATTCCTCTGTGTTTCTACCGGAAATATCTAGCCCCGCACAGCCTGAAGTCGCCAAACAAAATACCAGGGTGAAAATACATAACGCTCTCATATACACTATTCACCTCCCGTATGTTATATTGGGGCCTTGATAATGTTCGAAACCGTAGCCTGTTGCACCCACAAGTGCAATTCGGGGATTAAGAATGACGAAGACCGGTATTTGTGAAACCAGGCCGGACATGCGTCCTTTGTTGCGGAATGATTTCACAAACCGTCCATTTTCGAGAAATGGCAGTATGCGGCGAGGAATACCTCCGCCTAAATAAACACCGTTCGTGGCCATCACTTTGAGCGCCATGTTACCCGCTTCTGCTCCCAGAATGGAAACAAAAAGGTCAAGAGTCATCACACAGAGACGAGAACGATTAACGGGATCTAAAGCGCACTCTACGATGACCGGTACGGGGTCATTTTCCTTTGCCACCCTCTCCGACAGCCAGGATGGTTCCTCAGCATAACACTTCTCCCGCAGAAAACAATATATATTTAATATTCCCGGTCCTGAACAAACGCCTTCATAACTGACATGGCCGAGTTTCTCCTGAAGGTAAATCAAGAGCTCCCTCTCGAGATCATCGCCCGGAGCAAAATCCACATGGCCTCCCTCGGAGGGGTGACCGCGGTATTGCGTTCCGTCCCAGGTCAGAAACGCCTCTCCGAGACCCGTGCCCGGGGCAACGACAGCTATGCCTCCCCCGGAGGCGGGTCTTCCTGCGTTCAATGTATGCATATCCGACGGCTCCAGAAGGGGCACGGCGTGGGCAATAGCCTCAAGATCATTCAGCAGTCTGACAAATGGTATGCCCAGTTCCTTGCCGAGTTTCTTTTCGTCGATGATCCACGGCAGGTTGGTAATTTTGGCGGCGCCTTTCATGACCGGGCCCGCTACACCAAAGCAGGCGGCATCCGCTCTGATATTAACGCCTTTGAGAAATTCCCGCACAATGCTCACGAAATCAGGGAACTCTCCACTCCGAAAGTCCGCCGCCGCCAGAGGTGATCGGATCCCTTTTTCTTTTGAGAAGATTCCGAGGCGGGTATTCGTTCCGCCGATGTCGCCTGCAAGTAATATGGTCATTTCCTTTATTACACAGTCTTTAAAATGGTTTCACATAACAGTTGCTTCCATGTTGTTTTTTCAGGTGACTTCTCTTTCAAGCCACGCCAGATAGTCTCGACTCCCCGCGACAATCGGCATTACAATGATTTCGGGGATTTCATAAGAATGAACAGATTTGATGGCTTTCTCAATTTCTTTATAGAGAGCCTCTTTGCTTTTTATCCAACATTGCCACTCTTGGGCACGTTCTATGTTTCCCTTCCATCGGTAGATACTGGTTATGGGTCCTGCTATCTGCACACAGGCCGCAAGCCTCTTCTCAACCAGGCACGCGGCAATTTTCTCTGCGTCTTCTTTCTTTGCTGCTGTTGTCATCACTTGAATGTAGGATTCCATTTCATCCACCCCTGACCTGTATCATATATTCTGTTTGGCGCATTCATACATCATGATTGCCGCTGCCTGGGGCAGACTGAGGGAATCCGCTCTTCCGAGACCGGGGATGTGCCACAGCTCATCAGTTAGACTGATCAGGGCTTCCGGCAATCCGTGACTTTCGCTGCCCAAGAGGAGGGCCGTTCTTTGCTTGCACGCGTGCGGCGCTACCCCCTTTCTTATATGCGAGCCCACGAGAAAGAAATGTTCTTTCATTCGCGGCAGGGTTTCGGAAAAATTGATGTCCTGTATCATTCTCATATGGAAAAGAGTTCCCATGGCGGATCGTACGACTTTGGGATTTGTAAAATCTGCGGAACCGGTGCTGAGTATTATTGTTTCTATACCGAACCAGTGTGCGGCTCTCACGACGGCGCCCAGATTATTGGGATTGCCTATCTGATAAAGCAGGAGAATATGACCCGAACCGTATTTGAGCAGTGCGTCAATATCAGAGGGCGCAGGCACGGCTGCGACCGCCATGACACCCTCCGGTTCTTTATCCTGACTTAATTGAGTCCATTCCCTTTCCGATAGTCCATAGACGTCAATTCCTTGCGGGATGGCGGAAAGAAAGGAGCGCCAATCCGGCCTTTTTTCCTCCATCACGAGAATTGCGCCGGTCTTCCATTTACTGTTGAGCAATCCCTCGACGACTTTATAGCCTTCGGCAAGAAAAAGTCCTTCCTTGCGGCGATGCTTGGCCTGGTATAGTTTCTTCCATAATTTTAATTGTGAGCTAAGGGGGCTGCGCAAAGAAATTTCATGTGCCATAAACTGGAGCTCCGTCGACAGTTATCCCGTTTGCGCCGGCCTTAAAGGCGCCCCTGTCTTTCGTTTCCGTGCGATAAAATAGATACAGACGCCGGCAAGCATCATCAGGATACAGAGCATCTGCCCCATGCTCAGGATTCCCCCGAAGAGCCCCAGTTGCGTATCCGGCTCGCGGAAAAACTCGATGATAAAGCGGACGAGCCCGTAACCGAAAATATACAGGGCAAAGATGAAGCCGTCGAAGGGACTTTTCTTTCTGACGCTCCAGAGGACGATGAAGAGGAAGACTCCCTCGAAAAGCGCCTCGTAAAGTTGGGAGGGATGACGCAGCTGGTGGGTCATATCCAGCGGGAAATACATGCCCCACGGCATAGTGGTAATCCTGCCGTAAAGCTCGCCATTGATGAAATTGCCGATTCTTCCAAAGGTATATCCGAGAGGGATGGCCGGGCAGAATAATTCGGCAAACCGCCAGAAGTCTATCTTATGCTTACGGCAAAAAATAACCGACGCAATAAGGACGCCGATCGCGCCCCCGTGGTAGGACATGCCGCTGATGCCAACGTATTGCATACCGTGGGAGAAATCGAAAGGGAGGATAATCTCGAGGGGGTGTTTTGCGTAATGGGCAAAATTGTAAAAAAGGACATAACCGAACCTTGCGCCGACTATGAGCCCTGTAATGGCCCAGATGAAGAAGTCCTGAATTGTCTCTGCCGAATACTTATAATCCTCACTTTTTATCCGATAGGAGACGAGGATATACGTCAAGAAAAAGGCGATAAGATACATGAGACTGTAATAGCGAATCTGAAAGGAGCCGATCTCAAAGATAATCGGACTCATGTGCTCGGGAAGATGCTGCCAGCTAATAGGATTCACCTTTCAACTCCTCGACGTAGTGCTGCGCGGATGCTGCCGCCGTTGCTCCATCTCCGCATGCAGTGACTACCTGGCGAAGAAGCTTACTTATACAGTCACCTCCTGCAAATACACCCTTTGCTGAAGTCTGCATGTCTCTGTCTACTACGATGTATCCGACGTCGTCGAGATCTACGATGCCGCGAACGATTTCTGTTTTTGGAGTCAGGCCGATAAATATAAACACGCCATGGACGGGTATCTCCCTCCCCATATCAGGCGAGTTAATGTCTCTGATATTCACTTTTTCGACAACATTTCCTCCTGATATTTCCTCAACTACGGAATTCCAGGCGAAATCAATTTTACTGTTGGCAAAGGCCCTTTTCTCAAGGGCCTTTGTCGCCCTCAGTCGGTTACGGCGATGAACGATGGTGACCTTCCTGGCGAAGTTAGTGAGAAAGATAGCTTCCTGAACGGCAGCGTCCCCGCCTCCGATAACAATAACATCTCTGTTCCTGTAGAGCGGTCCGTCGCAGGTCGCACAGTACGAGACCCCCTTGCCAATAAAAACATCTTCGCCCCTCACTCCCAGTTTTCGCCAGTACGCCCCCGTTGCTACAATGACGGCAAGCGCCTCATAGTCTCTCCCTGCTGATGTTACTTTCCACCCTTCCGTACTGTCCCAGCGGGTCATTGCAATGCCGGTAACGTCCTCTGATGCTATCTCCAGGCCGAATTGGAGAGCCTGTTTCTTAAATCGTTCCACAAGGTCGAAGCCGCCGATACCTTCGGGCATGCCCGGATAGTTTTCTATTGTATCCGTAACGGTAATCTGGCTTATGGAAGAGGCGCCCTCTATCAGCAGGGTCCTGAGACTGGCCCTCGAGGCGTAAATGCCCGCCGTCAAACCGGCCGGCCCGCCGCCAATAATCACAATGTCATATACATTATCCGGAATATTCGCTTTATCCAAAGATTATCACCCCTCTTCCTGTTCTTTGCTCTTGACTATAGAGCTTCTCAATGCCTTTTGGAAAAGAAGAGCCGCAGTCAGGGCACAGTGGCTGTGGTCGTGAGGCAGACCTCCGAGATGTTCCGAAATCGAACTCCTGTTGATCCTGAGACATTCGCGGATCGTCCTTCCTTTCGACATCTCCGCCGCCGCGTTGCAGGCGGCAACGGTAAATATGCACCCGTGGGCAGTGAATCTTGACTCCTCGACTTTCCCGTGTCGCACGCGAAGAAACATCTTTATATCCCTGCCGCATTCGTCCGACTTTTCCGCATAGCCGTCAGGATTGTCCAGGGCGCCGTAATTTTCAGGATTCGTTCCGTAATCAAATACTTTTTCTGGATAAATCTCCCTGGCCTTTTCACGCAGGATGGCTTGCATATTTTCCAAAATCTCATTTTCATCATCCATCTGCCGAATAGAACCTCTCTAAAGTGACCTCTTTTTTACTTAATCGGTTTTTGCGCTTATTACAATGATAAATTTGTTGGCTTTGGGAAAGTAAAGCCCGCAGGCACATGGAAAAGATACAGAGTTACTGCACCGCATGCTATGCAGCATATGCCTTGCATGACCTTCCGGCATATCGGAGAAATTCAAGACCAATGCCAGAAAATAGTTGACATCGGTCTCTTGAAATGGTAAAACCGCGTCACTTTAACGTAATCCACCACTATTGACAATATCAGTTGCCAATATCTCTATTGCACAATCTAAATCAAGTTACGAACTTTTTTATGACGATGTTGCAATCACAACTCAAAAAGAAAAAAATCACCGTACATGTCTATAGCTTGCTTGTAAAAAATATTTGGTCCCTATGGGAGGTTAGAGCTAAATAAATTATGGTCGGCGTTTCCGACACGGAACACAAAATTCAAGACATCTCGACCAGGGAAAGCAACAGAAAGCACGAGTTGCGGAAAAAAAATGAACCCGGAGGCAAACTCAAGAGGATATGCAGACTATGCCTTCATCGGAGGCGCGCAGATTGACATGTATGGCAATATCAGTTCCACCATCGAAGGAAGTTACTACAACAAGCCCGACATCCGCTTCCCAGGGAGCGGCGGCGCCGGAGCTATGGCGGCTAACTGCGGAAAACCCATAGACATCATGGCCCTAGAGAAGAGAAGGTTTGCCAAACAGCTAGATTTTATTACGAGTATCGGATACGGAGATGGTTCTTTAGACGATAGGGAGAAAGAGGGTGTTATGGTTTCCGGCCCTTACAGGGTAACCACGCAGCAGGCTCTGTTCGGCTTCGACGAGAAGACCAAGAGAATGAAGCTCTTGGAAGTCAGACCCGGTTTTAGACCGCAGCAGATTCAGGATATGATAAAATTTGAATTTATCATCCCTCCCAAAGTGCCGGAAATGGCAGAACCGACAGAAGAGGATATGCATCTGCTCCGGGATGTAATTGACGCGGAAGGCTACAGGGCTATCAAGAAATAATTTATTTTTAAAATCCGTAAAGAAAGGAGGGTAGGAAGGGACATTTAAAGTAAGGCATTTTTTATAAACGGCGAAAGAAGTCATTGCGCAATGGTGTAATAACCGGGAAAAATATCACGTCGTTGGCAATGGCTATTGATCGGGAGTCATTATTGTTTACTTTATTTAATTGTTGAAAGGGGGGAAGTAAAAACAGGGATAACTGAGGTGTTTTGTGGTGAACGGGAAGAGAAAGAGTCATATTCATTATTTATTACTAAAACTAAAAAAGGAGGTTCATTATGGCAAATCCCGCCGTTGTTGGTTTGGCAGGTTTCGGTGTAACCACGTTATTGCTCCAGCTACATAACTTTGGCTTGTGTGGAAGCGGGGTTATCTTTTGCTGCGCTTTATTTTTTGGTGGCACTACCCAGTTGATCGCGGGGCTCCAGGAGTTCAAGACAGGAAATAACTTCGGGTATAGTGCATTTGCAACATATGGCGCATTCTGGATCGGCTTCTCATGTATCCTTCTGATCATGGATTTGCAGGGCGTACCCGGCACGTCGATCGGAGCTCCTCTTAAGATTACAGGGACGGATGTCGGATGTTTTCTGTTTGTTTTTACCGTTATAACAGTGATCTTTTTTATCGGTTCGTTCGCGATCCACATGGCAATGTTTTTGACATTCCTGACACTGTTGCTTGGATTTATCGGCCTTGATCTGGTATTTCTGGCCGGCATGAAGGAGGTATTGTTCATCACCGCTGTCGATCTGGTTATTTGCGCCCTGCTCGCATTGTACATGATGGGCCATGTGATCTTTCTGCAGTTGTACGGAAGAAATGTGTGGCCCGTGGGCGGCCCCTTGGTCAAGAAGAAGGCATAAGTCGGATTGGTGGAACAAGACAAATGGCTTAGGGTGGGCGACTGGTACGTACTACATTCCGTTTATCTGCGGCGCCGTTGTCTGTGCCATTGCATGCGCGATTATCGTCATGACGAAGGCGCCCGAGAAGAAGGGTTGTTAGTTTCCGGGTTGTGATTTTGGGAACTGTAATGTAATGGTTAAGGCGCCCCGGGTAAACCGGGGCGCCTTTTTACGTTCGCACGGGGGTGGGAACAATTTCCACCGCGGGCGCCGAGTATCGGCGCTCCCAGCTTACGGGGGAACAGGCTTCCCAAGGAAACTGTGGCAACCTGAATTCGGTGGCGAGCGCAAACGCCTTCGCTTGCTGCGGAGAGCTTCAACTATATGACATCCTGAAGGGGATAGCATGGATTTAGGAATACTGGGACAGATTCATTTTACCTGGGATTTTCTGATCGGTTTTCTCAGTATCGTTATCGTGAATCTCGTTCTTTCCGGCGATAATGCCTTTGTCATCGCCATGGCGGTGAGGTCACTGCCGCAGAAGCAGCGGATGAACGGAATTGCCTTTGGAGTAGGAGCGGCGGTCGTTCTCCGGGTTGCCCTGACATTTTTTGCCGCCAGGCTCCTGCAGGTAGAATATGTCAAGCTTATCGGCGGCGGCGTCATCATTTGGATTGCCATAAAACTTCTCATTGAAGCCGTTCCGGAAGATAGATTTCAGAAAGAAGCAAAGACTCTGTGGCATGCCGTCTGGATCATCATCGTTGCCGATATCACTATGTCGATTGATAATGTTCTGGCTGTTGCTGCCGCTTCCAAGGGGAATTTCTTTCTCCTTATCTTCGGTCTCGGTCTCAGTATCCCCATTGTGATTTTCGCCAGTACCCTGCTTGTAGTGCTTATGGATAAATATCCGATCATTATCTATGTGGGCGCTGCGGTTCTTGGGCAGGTGGGTGCAGAGATGATGGTGACCGATCCCTTTGTAATTGGACTGCTGAATCCCTCAAACGTTCTGAAGTACTGTGTGGAGGCATTCTTTATCATAGGGGTTTTAGTTGCCGGAAAGCTCCGGGTAAGACAGAAGATATCGCGGCAGATGAAGATGGCGGATGCAGCATCGCAAACTGAGAATGCAGATATCAAAAAAAAGCGCTGATGGAATTCAGAAATATAAGAAACAAAACAGACCATAAACCTTTTCACTTTTCAATGTGTCTTTCTTAAGATATCCGGTACATATTTGTCTTGACTAATCAACTAAATTATCTCATCATTTTATATAATGATGCGGAAAGTATCTGTGCGTATTTAGCTTTGAATTGACGCCAAGAAGGGAGAATTACATCAAACAGGAGGTGCAACATGATAAGAGTAATGATTGAAAGAAAATGCCAGCCCGGCAAAGAAAAACAGCTTCGGGAACTGTTGCGCGAATTGAGGATGGCGGCACTGCGGCAGCTTGGCTACATCACCGGCGAGACGCTCCGTTCGGCGGATGATCCTTCGCTCTTTCTGGTTATCAGCACATGGACCACTAAGGACGCCTGGAAACTATGGCAAAATGCGAGACAGCGTTTGTCAGTGGAGGATATGATCGAGCCCCTCATCACCACCGAGAGAAAGGTGCGTGTTTTCACCGAGGATTATGAGGACTGATCAGTTTTCATCTGCCCTGCAATTGATGACATCGTAGAAAGTTGCCAGCGTTGCCAACGGGACTTTTTACGATGTTGCCTTTCAAACCTGATCCATAAGGATAAATCTGCAACTTTCTATCAGAAAATGGTTGACAGAAACCATTTTCAATGATAGGAAGGCACGCGAAAAACCTATTTCCCCACCAACTATTGAAACCCTTTAATAACGGCAGAAATGGCCAAAACGACGGCAACTTATAAACACTTTATGTATTAACATCTAGCGGATGGGTTTTTATTTAAGGGTTTCCCATTGATATCATCTTCAGGAGGTAGACTATGTTTAGCGAGAAGGATTTGGAAAAGATCAAAGCCGGGAAAAAGAAGTGGTCGGAAGTGACCCTGGCGAAGACCTTGAGCAAAGCTCCGGAAAAGAAGGTTAAAACCACATGGTCCGGTATCCCTGTTGAGACTCTCTATACCCCGGCGGAAATTGCCGGCCTGGATTATGAGAGCAAACTCGGGTATCCCGGCGAATATCCGTATACCCGCGGTGTTCAGCCGAACATGTTTCGGGGCAGGTTCTGGACCATGCGTCAGTATGCCGGATTCGGCAGTGCGAAGGAAACGAATGCCCGCTACCGTTACCTATTGGGTCAGGGGCAGACGGGATTGAGCGTGGCCTTCCATCTTCCCACCCAGGCGGGTTATGACAGCGATCATCCCCTGTCCATGGGCGAGGTGGGAAAGGTCGGAGCGGCTATCGACCATATCGGTGACATGCGTATCCTGTTTGACCAGATTCCTCTGGACAAGGTAACAACGTCCATGACCGTTAATGCTGCTGCCACCGTGTTGCTTGCCATGTATCTGTCTGTTGCCTCAGAACAGGGAGCGTCCTGGGACAAAGTGGGCGGGACAATCCAGAACGACGTGTTGAAGGAAATCATCTGCCGCGGTCAGTATATCTACCCACCCAAGCCAACCATGCGCCTCACCGTTGACCTGATTGAGTTCTGCCAGAAAAACGTTCCCACTTGGAACACCATCAGCATCAGCGGTTACCACATCCGCGAATCTGGCTCCACGGCAGCTCAGGAAATAGCCTTTACTATCGCCGACGGTATCGCATACGCTGAAGCCTGCGCGGCACGAGGAATCCCCGTAGATTCCTTCGCCCCAAGGCTCTCTTTCTTCTTCAACGCCTTCACCGACGTTCTGGAAGAAGTAGCAAAATTCAGGGCAGCAAGACGTGTCTGGGCTAAGATCATGAAGGATAGATTCAAGGCCAAAGATCCCCGCTCCATGATGCTTCGTTACCATGTGCAGACCGGTGGCGTTACCCTGACGGCGCAGCAGCCGCTGAACAACATCGTCAGAGTTGCCCTTCAGACACTCGCTACCGTGTTGGGCGGGAACCAGTCCCTCCATACGAACTCGTATGATGAGGCTCTGTGTCTCCCCACCCAGGGTGCGGTAACTGTCGCTCTCAGAACCCAGCAGATTGTGGCTGAAGAAAGCGGCGCCTGCGTGACCGTCGATCCTCTGGCCGGGTCTTATTATGTCGAGTATCTGACCGATAAGATCGAAGCGGAAGTCGAAGATTACATCAAGAAGATTGACGCCATGGGCGGAACCCTGACGGCAATTGAGCAGGGTTATATTCAGAAGG
This sequence comes from Syntrophaceae bacterium, assembly GCA_003142635.1. GTDB lineage: Bacteria > Desulfobacterota > Syntrophia > Syntrophales > UBA2185 > Fen-1135. Next base: position 11,194 of record PLMX01000082.1, read on the forward strand.
AAATTCAGAACAGTGCTTACCTGTTCCAGAAGTCGATTGACTCCGGTGAACGGGCTTACGTAGGGGTCAACAAGTATATCATGGAGGAGCCCCCTGTAACTGACCTCCTCAGAGTAGACATGAAGGTTGGCGAAGAAAAAGCTGCGGAACTGAAGCAATGGCGGGCCAAGCGCGACAAAGCCGCCTGGCAGAAGGCGCTGGACAAGCTTCGTGAGGTTTCGAAGACGGATGCGAACGTAATGCCAACCGTTATTGAGGCAGTAAAGGCCGGGGCTACCGTCGGCGAAGTTTGTGACGTGTGGCGCGAAATTTTCGGGCAGTATCGACCCAAGGAATTTATTTCATGATGCGTGGAGGTGACTTACAATGGCAGAAAAGAAGATAAAAATCATCGTTGCAAAACCCGGGTTGGATGGCCATGACCGTGGGGCCAAACTCCTGTCCCGTATCTTTGCTGAGGCCGGTATGGAAGTCGTCTACACCGGATTAAGGCAGACACCGGAAATGATTGTCGAGGCAGCGCTGCAGGAGGATGCTGACGTTGTCGGTCTGAGCAGTCTTTCGGGAGTGCATAACTATTTCTTTCCCAAGGTGGTCGAGCTGCTGAAGGCAAAGAAGCTTGGCAACGTTTTAGTTGTCGGGGGTGGAATCATTCCGTTGGAAGACATCCCAACTCTCAAGAAGTTAGGAATAGCCGAAATCTTCGGACCGGGAACCTCAACGGATACGATTGTCGGTTTCATAAAGGCGAACGTCAAGTCAAAGTAATAACTAATGACGGTAAGCAAAATCGGTTGCTTCTGAACAGCATTGTATAAAGTACAGGGGAGGCTTCGCATTGTCTCCCCTGTACTATTAAAATACAATTCAGACCGCTCAGTGAGATGCCCTCGTAGTCTGAAGGTGCATCAAACCGCAGGAACGAACAGATAGAATATGGATATTGATTATGTAGCAGAAATCCTCGAGGGCTCGCCGCTTGCCATGGCGCGCGTGATGACCTGGCTTGAAAACGAAGATGAACGGGCACGTTCCTGTATGGAGAAAATTTATCCTCACACAGGAAATGCCTACGTACTGGGGATTACAGGTTCTCCCGGAACGGGAAAGAGCACCCTTACTGACGGGGTAACCTGGCAACTGCGCAATAAAGAACTTACCGTGGGAATTGTGGCAGTCGATCCTTCGAGCCCATTCACGGGAGGAGCCCTGCTTGGGGACCGGATCCGGATGACCCGTCACAGTGCGGACCCAGGGGTTTTCATGCGCAGTATGGCGACCCGTGGCTATCTGGGAGGGCTGGCCCAGTTTACCCGTGGCGCCGTCAAAGTACTGGATGCAGGGGGGAAGGACTTTGTCATAATCGAGACAGTGGGCGTCGGTCAGGACGAGGTAGATGTCATGCGCGTGGCAGATACCACCTGCGTTGTCCTGGTTCCCGGTCTGGGTGACGTGATCCAAAGCATGAAGGCCGGCATCATGGAAATTGCAGACATCTACGTGATCAACAAATACGATCGGCCTGGAGCTGATCAGCTCTTTGCCGAGGTACAGTTTCGTGTTGACCAGGATTCAAGCATAAAGGACCGTTCATGGGTGCCGCCTGTCATCGCGACTGTAGCTGTGGAGGGGAAGGGCGAGGACGATTTTCTGGAAGCTATTACGGCGCACCGTACATATCTGGAACAGAGCGGCAAGCTCCTGGAGAAGCGTCGCAATCGCATACACGAAGAGACCCTGCAGATGATTCACCATGAACTTTTCCGTATCATCCGTGAGCGCCTCACGAAAGACAGCAGGATAGAACAGATGGTGGAAGAGATCATGAACCACAAGCTGAATCCATACAATGTCGTGGAAAAAGTGGTCGACGAGTGGCTCCCGGCATCAAGATTGAAATAAGAGCTTTAAAGCTTGTCATAGGCTCATCGTAAGTTTAACAGAGATACACATCTGCTTCCGGCTCCGCATTTTCATCTCCTAATTTGCCTTTCTGCAGAAAACAGCGAACACAGGGACGGGCGCATGACCATCGGGCACGAGAAGTCTTTGGCCAAATCCTTCGGCATCGATTTCCATCAGTTTATGAAGCAGCCTGCGTCCGCAGGCAAGAGTTTTTCGAGTAAATAATTGACATCGCAAATGAGGGCGCGCGAAGTTTGCATTTCTTCCCATGTTATCGTGATCTTAGAAGAAAACGATTATAAAAGTATTGACAAACGACAGGGGCTGTGCTAACTCGCGCAAGGTTTTGTCCTGGTATTATTTTCTGGTATATCATTGCGCAAGAAATAACATATCTAATCTAAAGAAAGAAGGAGACAAGAAGTGATGTTTACGAAAAAAAAGTTTTTCCAAGCAAGTATCTTAGCCGTCCTTTTGATTCTTTTTGCAACCCCTATACTTGCAAGCGAAGCGGATTTAAACATTCCTGAATTAACTTCGTCCCAAAACAACCTCTTGATGATCGGATTTCTGATCTGCTTTGCCGGGATGGGTTTCGGCCTTTATCAGTATACCAAGGTCAAGGCGCTTCCGGCCCACAAATCCATGCTGGATATCTCGGAGATCATCTTCCAGACATGTAAGACCTATCTTCTTCAGCAGGGCAAGCTGCTGATCATTCTGGAAGTGTTCATCGGCGCCTGCATCGTTTACTATTTCGGCGCTCTTCAACATGCGGGTGTGAACGGCGTGCTTATAATTCTCGCCTGGTCAGTTGTGGGTATATTAGGCTCATACGGAGTCGCCTGGTTCGGCATCCGGATGAATACCCTGGCCAACAGCCGGATGGCGTTCGCGTCCCTGGAAGGCAAGCCGATCAAGCTGCTCAATATCCCGCTTACCGCAGGCATGAGCATCGGCGTTCTTTTGGTTTGCGTCGAACTCATCATGATGCTCGTCATTCTGGTCTTCATGCCCCGCGACGTGGCCGGCGCATCCTTCATCGGATTCGCGATTGGCGAGTCGCTTGGCGCGAGCGCGCTGCGTATCTGCGGCGGTATCTTTACAAAGATCGCCGACATCGGTTCCGACCTCATGAAGATCGTCTTTACCATCAAAGAGGACGACCCGAGAAACCCGGGTGTCATCGCCGACTGTACCGGAGACAATGCGGGTGACAGTGTCGGACCAACGGCCGACGGTTTCGAAACCTACGGTGTGACCGGAGTCGCCTTGATCAGCTTCATCGTCCTCGCCGCCTTTCCCCAGTATCAGGCAGAACTGCTTGTATGGATATTCGTTATGCGCATCTTGATGATCATCACCTCCATCGTCGCTTACTTCATCAACCAGGTCGTCTCGACGGCCATCATGGGGGATAAGGAGAAGGTCAACTTCGAGGCCTCTCTGACATCGCTTGTCTGGATTACATCGATTATTTCGATCATTGTGACCTTCGCCGCCAGTAAATGGCAGCTTGGGCATCTCGCGGATAACCTGTGGTTCAAGCTTTCGATTATTATCAGCTGCGGCACGCTCGCGGCGGCGCTGATCCCGGAGCTTGTCAAAGTATTCACGAGCTCGAAATCCGCTCATTGCGCCGAAGTGGTCACGGCAGCGAGAGAGGGCGGACCCTCTCTCGATATCCTCTCCGGCTTTGTAGCCGGTAACTTCAGCGCCTTCTGGATCGGCATTTCCATAGCCGCCCTGATGTTCGCCGCTTACTATACGAGCACATTCGGCCTTAACCACTTTATGGAATATTCGTCGGTCTTCGCGTTCGGTCTTGTGGCCTTCGGTTTCCTCGGCATGGGGCCTGTTACAATAGCGGTCGACAGCTACGGCCCGGTTACGGATAATGCACAGTCCATCTATGAGCTGTCTTTGATCGAGACTATCCCGAATATTGAAAAAGAAATTGAAAAAGAGTTCGGATTCAAACCCCGGATGGACGTAGCCAAGCACTACCTGGAAGAAAATGACAGTTGCGGAAACACTTTCAAGGCGACCGCCAAGCCGGTTCTCATCGGTACGGCCGTCGTGGGGGCCACGACCATGATCTTCTCCCTGATACTCCTGTTGAGAAAGGCCCTCGGAATCCAGCCGGAAATGATCTTGAACCTGCTTAATCCTTACACGCTGCTTGGGTTCCTCTGCGGCGGATCCGTTATTTACTGGTTCACGGGTGCATCCACCCAGGCTGTCACCACCGGCGCTTACAGAGCTGTCCAGTATATCAAGAAGAACATCAATCTTGACGACGAAGCCAGTCTCAGCGCCTCCATCGACAACTCAAAGGAGGTCGTGAGGATTTGTACACAGTACGCGCAGAAGGGTATGTTCAACATATTCATCGCGATCTTCTCTTTCGCCCTGGCCTTCGCGTTTTTCTCCGCTCCGGTTCACGGACCCGAGCCTGCATCCTTCTTTATCAGTTACCTGATCTCGATTGCAGTCTTCGGTCTCTTCCAGGCGCTTTTCATGGCCAATGCCGGCGGATGCTGGGACAATGCCAAGAAGGTCGTTGAAGTGGATCTGAAAGAAAAGGGAACAGCCTTGCATCAGGCAGCGGTTATTGGTGATACCGTCGGCGATCCCTTCAAGGATACCTCTTCGGTCGCTTTGAACCCGATCATAAAATTCACCACACTGTTCGGCCTCCTGGCAATGGAAATTGCCATCGCCCCGGGGATGAGAGACAGCGCCGGAATCGTAGGCGTCGTATTCTTCCTGATTGCTGTGGTCTTTGTCTGGAGATCCTTCTACTCGATGCGGATTCCGGTCGATAAATTTGACAAATAAAGGATATTGCTATTCCTGAAAAGAAAAAAGCTGGATCAGAATATTTGATCTTATCTTTTGAAAGGGGGCCGTGCAGGCCCCCTTTCTTATTGTGCGCCCGGCAGGGCGCACTCACTTGGAGGTGGAAGTCCTCTACGGACCCTGATGACGGGAACCGTTAGCTGAACCGCAAGGCTACCGCCGTGAGGCGGGGTCTGAAGGAAGCGGAAGGCAAAACCCTGGCCTGAGGAACACGAAGTGCATATGAGGCAACCACGTCTGGGCGAGAAGGCAATAGGATTCAAAGCCCGATAGTCATCCGGAAGGCGAGGGAGTAGATGCGACAGGTATATGGGGTGAAGGTGTGTGCGTAATACCCGGGGAGGTCTGCCGGCTTGCCACTAAGTGCTACCGTTATCGCGAGATAAGGGGACGAGCGGGCAGAAGTCAGCTGAGGGCATAGTAGCTTTGTTGCAGTAGAGCGAAGGCCCGAACGTGTAGGAGAGGAAGGGTGCTGGAGCCTTGATGGACGAGGGAGATGCAGAAAGAAAGGTTGAGAAGCCTGAGGACTCCCGGATGGTAACGGGCGGAACCCGCGAGAGCAAGGAGAGGGCGCGTCAAACGTCTGCAGCGGCAAAGGAGAACACCCGACCGGAAGAGACGATGCTGATGAAGAAGGTACTGCATCGGCCTTTGAGCCTTCTTGATGAGCAGCGACGCTTACAGAATCTTACATGAACCGCCGTATGCCGAAGGGGTAGAAACACGCTCCCAAATATGGTAGGTGTTTCATATCAAGCAATCATTGAAAACCCTCAAGACCTGCTTTTCAGAAAAAAGGATATTGCTATATGAAAAAAATATTCCCCTTGATAATACTTGTTTTGCTTTTTGCTTTTCCGGGTTGCACCACCCCGATGCAAAAATACTGGTTGAACAGTCAGTTCCACCAGTCTGCAGAATATTTTGAGAAGAATCTCTCCACTTATAAAGCCGGCCTCGATGATTTGTATTACTACTGCCTATCTCTGTATGAGATAAAAAATTATGAAAAATTCGCCAACTGCCACGATGCGTTCTTTGCAAGAACGGGAAAGGCCGACACGATCAACAGAACCTCGCGGGACGCGCTACTTGCGGAGCTCCATTCCTTCAAGGCGAGGAACATGATCGATCTCGGCGCCGATTACGACGAGATAAAGAAGGAAGTCGATTATTCCCTTGCCCTCTTGAAGAAGGCGCCGCCGAGCTTTCATAACGGCTACAAGATTCCTGAGATCCACGTGTATGAAACGGCAGGCATCGTCGCAGCAATTAGGGGAGACAGGGCAACCGCATTGGATTACGTAAGCAGGATCAAGACCGTCACATCCATGGCCGAATTTCAACTTCGACCCATCAAGAATGCAGCCATAGCCGGCATATATTTCATAATGAAGGACTATGCAGACGCAAAGAAAGTGATCCAGGAATATTCCGGAAGCGCATTTTACGCCTTTGCCCAGGCCGTGGAAGTGATGATGGTCATCCCATTGCTGGTGCATTATGCGGACGTCGGTACAGATACGAGCACCGGTGCTTGGGCGGAACGAGGCACATTCCTGAGTGAGTTCATGGTAGCAAAGATCCTTTTTGAAACGGGGAGCCTTGATGAGGCAAAAAGCGGCTACGAAAAACTCCTCTCGCAGAAGATGGCCGTGAATTACGAACGTCTCCATTGGACATCGCTGGCCGACCTGGCTTCCATATACAGGAAAGAAGGTAGATTGAAGGAAAGCATTAAGTATTTGGAACAAGCTATAGAGATTATTGAGAATCAGAGAAAGAGCATCTTTTCCGAAGGGAGTAAAATCGGTTTTGTAGGCGACAAGCAGGCAGTCTACCATGCGTTGATAAGGGCCTTGTACGAAGACGGACAATACGAAAGTGCATTCGAATATGTCGAGCGCTCGAAGTCCCGTGCGCTGGTCGATCTTCTCGCTTCGAAAAATGACTTTGCAGTGAGAAGCGGGAATGAAAAAGAAATCCGTACACTCCTTGCCGCGCAGGAATCCGCCGAAACAAGGATTTCCATGGAGGTCGCATCGAGTGACAGCGCCAAGACCCGGAGTGTCCAAGTGAGAGTCAGGGAAGACTTGCGAAATAAGGCGCCTGAGCTGGCTTCACTGGTTACAGTAACCTACCAACCTGTCTCTGAGCTGTTGTCGGAGATCGCAACAGATGAAGCCTTAATCGAATACTATTACCAGGACGAGAACATGTATGCCTTCGTCCTCTCCGGACGTAAGCTGCAGACTGTTAAACTCAATGGTGCTGGCCTAATGGATGACGTCATGGACTTCCGCAGGCTGATAGAGAAGCCGGGCTCTTCCGACTTTATGGATGCTTCGAGAAAACTCTATAACCGTCTCTTCCAGCCAATTGAAGGTGCACTCGGCCAACGCTCTCTTATCATCGTACCGCACGGCATATTGCACTACCTGCCGATGAATGCGCTCCATGACGGTCGGAGTTATCTCATCGACCGCTACAGTGTAAGTATGATGCCGAGCGCCGGCGCCCTGAAATACCTCAGTAAGGTGAAGGCACGGAAGGGTGGCGGCGTGTTGATTTTCGGTAATCCTGACCTTGGGGAGGCCAGGATTGATCTCGCATATGCCGAGCGGGAAGCGAGGGATGTTGCGAGTCTCCGACCGAACTCCAAAGTCTTCATCCGAAAAGAGGCTACAGAAGCGGCTCTCCGCAGGTATGGTAGCGACTATAGTTATCTCCACTTCGCCACCCATGGCGAGTTCAATCCGGAGTCCCCATTGCAATCAGCATTGCTCCTGTCGCCGGATTCGCAGTACAATGGGATTATGTCAGTAAATAAAATCTATTCACTAAACCTGACTCTCGATCTCGTCACCCTGAGCGCCTGCGAAACAGGATTGAGCAAGATCGCCAATGGCGATGATCTCGTCGGGCTCATCAGGGGATTCCTCTATGCCGGCTCGAGTTCGATCGTGGCCAGCCTCTGGAAGGTGGATGACCTTGCCACAGCAGAACTCATGACCCGCTTCTACACAGAATTGGAGCGGACTGATAAGCGTGAGGCTCTGAGAACAGCGCAGTTGGAGACTAAGAAGAAATACCCGCATCCGTATTATTGGGCATCGTTCCAGCTAACGGGAAGTGCGAAGTAATCGATTAGGGACGGCTAAATTAGGCGATTAGCAAACGGGTCTGTCTCTTTATCGGTGCACATGACGGTAGCTCCTTTATGCTGTAACCTCGGCGAGAGAATGGGTGACTCGCCACACATTTTGTGGCCAAGATTACCTTGACGTCTAAGACCGAGTTTCTTATAGTTCAACTATGGAAACGCGTTATATCATCGAATCAAGAATAGATACCATATGACAATCGTCAAGCCATCCTTTTTATTCTTTCTGCTTGTATCCATCATAAGCCTCAGCATCGGATGCGCGACCTTGCCGAACGTCTCAGAAATGATCGATGAGACGCGGACTGCGGAGAATTCTCATCAAATCGTTTCGTCAAAGGGAGTGTTATCTCCCGAAAAAAGCAAGGCTATCATGGACCGGCTGAAGCGATCTGTCGCCTCGACGGATGTGCTGGAACGCCACACTGCTGTGATAGAATCGGTGACCGAAAGCCCGCTGACAAAGGGGAACAAAGTCACTCTGCTCGCCGATGGTCGGGCTACATATGCAGCAATGTTCAAAGCAATCGAGAACGCGAAAGATCATATCAACCTTGAAAGCTATATCATTGAAGATGACGAAATAGGCCGCAAATTTGCAGATCTGTTGCTGCATAAACAAGCGAGCGGCGTTCAGGTCAATCTCATTTATGACGGCGTTGGCAGCATGAATACTCCCGCTTCTTTTTTCCAGCGCGTGCGCGAAGGCGGAATTCAGGTTGTCGGATTCAATCCGATAAATCCACTGAAGGGACGGGAGCACTGGGGGCTGACACACCGGGACCACCGCAAGATTTTGATACTCGACGGCAAAGTCGCTATTATCGGTGGCATCAACATCAGTAAGGTTTATTCAAGCAGTCCTCTCGAAAGGACACAAGACGAAACGACGCCAATTCGCTGGCGTGATACAGACGTTCAAATTGAAGGCCCGGCCGTGGCTGAATTACAGAAGCTCTTTGTCGACACGTGGATGAAGCAGAAGGGACCGAAGCTTTCCGAACGGAACTATTTCCCTCATCTGAAAGAAGAGGGAAATGCCCTGGTGCGGGTGCTCGGCAGCACACCGGGAGAGACCAACAGGATCCCTTTTATTATGTACGTATCGGCCATCACTTTTGCAGACTGCTCGATTCACATGACAAATTCCTATTTTATCCCTGACGGCCAGGTGGCAAAGGCACTTACTGATGCTGCTGGGCGCGGTGTTGACGTAAAAATAATTCTGCCCGGGATCACCGATTCTCAGTTGGCATTATATGCACAGAGGTATTATTATTCGGATCTCTTGAAATCTGGGGTGAAGTTATACGAACACAGCACTGCGCTCCTGCACGCCAAAACCGCGGTGGTTGACAACGTCTGGTCGACAGTCGGCTCAACTAACATGGACTACATGAGCTTATTGAGCAATGACGAGGTGAACGCGGTCATCCTTAGCCGTGAGTTTGCCGCTGAAATGGAGAAGATGTTTGCCAGGGACCTTGCGCGTTCCAGGCAGATTCAATGGGATGAATGGAAAAAAAGACCCCTGCTCCAAAGGGTCAGGGAGTGGATTACCCACTTATTATCCCACTGGATGTAAGATGACTCTTTTGTTGAGCCATAAACAAGAAATGTCGCATCAAAAATCTTTATCGAACCTATTTATCGGTCATATCCTTTTCAATAAAAGCGCCGGAACTTGCAGAAGCCGAGATTACGGACAAATCAATGTGCGTAAACAGCGGGAAATGGTCAGATGGGTAAGATTTTTTCCGATGTGGTTGAATGACTTTCGCGTCTTGGACCCGGACAGAAGACGGGACAAAAATATAGTCAACTTTGAACCGGAAAAAAAATCTGCGAAACCCATGAAAGGTAGCTACCTTTCGAGCATTTGGATATCGTACCCGAAAAATGTCCATTAATGGTTCGGGATTTAACACACTCTCTTTAGTCTTGATTCTTAGAGGAATTTTACCTTTTAAATATTGTATGGGTGCAGTCTTCTCTCTGGCGTTAAAATCACCCGTTAGTACAAAAGGATCGGGAGAGGATCGCCTATGAATGAACTGTGTCAGGAGTACGACGCTATTTTTCCGCGAACGTAGCGAAATATGATCCAAATGAACATTATAAAAATAAAAAGCCTGCCCTGAGTCTTTTTCAATGAGGCGCACCCATGTGCATGTTCGCGGGATGATGTTACCCCATCCCTTTGACCCCGCGAGATCGGGTGTATTTGAAAACCAGAAGGTGCCCTCCTCAGATGGGGAGAAGCGCACCGCATCATAAAAGATGACAGTGTGCAATCCTTTGCTGCCGCCCAAATTTCCCATGCCGATCGACTCATATCCGGGAAGCATGGCGCGGATTTCTGATATTTGAAAGTCCAACGCTTCCTGTAGTCCCAAAACATCCGGGCGATAATGATTTAAAAGATCGGATACGTGCTTACGACGAAATATCCAGTGATTCTTTCCGTCTCTCGCCGTTCCGCGACGAATATTAAAACTCATAACATTTAAGTTCAATCCGGTATTTGGGAGCGGAGTGGGAAAAGAATCCATTTCGGCTTTTGGAATTTTGCGCAGCGAATTGAATAGCCTAAGCCAAACGACTGGATGATAAATTCGAGCAATTGATTTCTTGCCGAATATGCGCCCTTTCCTTTTTCTTGTCTTCACCATGCGTTATATAACCTGTTTTGATGAATCTAAATTTGATATCTAAGGTCACTAAGTTAGTTATGATAAGTAAAAAGGCAAGTCATTGAATGAAAAATTGGCAATTTAGTTTATGCGGAAGCGATGTAGCTTGCAGGCATTTATGGGTTCACTACGCCGCACTTAATTAATTCATCGCACGCGCAAGAAGTACTATTATTTTTGTGAAATATCACATAAAATAGTTAACAGGGTATGGCATTGAGTCTCTATCCTCTGCTCCGTCTGGACAAACGTCCATAACTATCGTGTACCTAATGAGCCTGCGCCTCCAAGAGGGATAGCATGGTCCAAGAAACAAAGATTCGACGCAGAATCGCTTCTTCAATAGCGAATCATGGCCTTGTGGCGATCCTCGCCTCGGTTTTATTGGTACTGCTCATATCGATTCTAATCGCCTATCATTTCCAGTCTCCCGGCAATCTAATTATGACTACGGGATTTGAAAGCGGGTCTTATCAAATTTTTGGTGAGCGCTACCGGGAGATATTAGCGCGTGATAAGGTTCATCTTGAGTTGCTTCCATCCTCAGGATCCGTAGAAAATCTAAAGCGTCTCAACGATAAGTCCTCCCGCGTGGATGCCGGTTTTGTCCAGGATGGAATGAGTTCGCCCGGAGAGGTAAAGGATCTCGTTTCCCTCGGGGCCATAGGCTACTCACCTCTTTGGGTCTTTTATCGAAGCGAAGAGACGTTTCACTACCTATCCGAATTCAGAGGGAAGAGAATTGCAATCGGGCCGGAGGGAAGCGGGGTGCGCATATTCGCCACCGAACTGCTTAAACTGAATAATAGTGCAGCTCCACCAACCGTGCTGCTCGATCTTGCCGGCGCTCCTGCCAATAAAGCTCTGTTGGAGGGGAAGGTGGATGCCGTAATGATAATCGGTGCGGAGGATAATGCCCTCGTTAAGGAACTTTTGTATAACCCCAATCTGAAGTTGATGACGTTCAGGCAAGCTGAGGCTTACACCAGGCTTATCCCGGCCTTATCGCATGTTGTGTTGCCCCAGGGCATACTGGATATTTCAAAGAGAACGCCCTCTCAGGATATTCATCTTTTAGCGGTGACAACAAGTCTCATTGTACGTGAGGACCTGCACCCTGCTTTAGTATATTTGCTTCTGGACGCTGCCGTTGAGATTCATAGCAACGTAGGTTGGGTGAATAAGAAGGGGGAATTCCCCTCGCCAAAGGAGATGAGCTTCCCTTCCTCCAATTATGCGGAGAGATTTTATAAATCGGGACGGCCTTTTTTGCTTGACTATCTTCCATTTGGAATAGCTGCGTTTGTTGACCGCACGATTTTAATTATGATCCCGGTAGCCATAATCTTGATCCCTTTAATCCGAAGCATACCCTGGCTGTACTCTTGGCGGCACCGTCGGAAATTCTANNGAACCAGAAGATATATCGGGTTATCATGAAAAGATTGACCGGATCGAGGCATCGATTAATAGAATCCCAGTGCCTTTAGCTTTTTTTGGCGAGGTCTATAGTCTTCGAGAGCATGTTGATTTGGTTCGGG
>PLMX01000196.1 GCA_003142635.1 Syntrophaceae bacterium
TAAATTTGGCGAAGTTGGGTTAACAATATCTTCGATGTTATATACTGGGGTCGTGGGCTTGAGCGCTATCCCGGCTTTAAGTTTCAATGCCTTGATTGCTTTTAAAGTATTGCGAAAATTACAACAGGACTCCTCATGTATGATGATTCCGTCCACACCTGCCCTTTTAAAGGTCTCTAGGTAGCGTTCCGGCCTGTCTATCATTAAATGAGCCTGGAAAAAAAGCCCGGATATTCTTCTTATAGATCTTATTAATGCCGGGCCAAAGGTAATATTGGGAACAAAATTACCGTCCATTATATCCAGATGAAGCTTAGAGCACCCGGCAGCATCAATTTTTCTTATCTGTCCTCTTAAGTTGGAAAAATCTGCTGCAAGCAAAGAAGGCAAAACTTCTATTTTTTTCATAAGGCTTCACTTTAATTTGCCAACGCGCATCATTTCTTCTCGACGCCCAGCGCGTCGTTTCTAAGAAACCTCAGCACCTGCGCAGCGCAGGGCGGAAGCAGAAGTTCCAGGAGTGGGTGCGGAAAGATTTGCGTAGCGCCGCTCAACAACTCACAGCATGGAACAGGCCCGTTTGTTCCGAGAAAAGGCGCGAGATCAACTGCGATGCGCTGTGGACTGCGCGTGTCGAAATTGCACACCACGAGAAATCCGAACGCCTGCGTTCCGGTGTCTCGACGAAATGCCGCGATGACAGCGGGATGCCCGTTATCAACGAACAGGCAATTTCCCCCGTGCCGGAAGGCAGGATAATCAGCGAGAATAGCGTTGACCCGGCCGATGAACCGTGCGAACCTGGGCTCGGCGGGATACAGCATCTTCGGTTTCCTGCCGATAAAATTGATCCGTTCCTTCTCCCCGAATTCTACCCCTTGTGGGATTCCAGTCGCCCCTGTGCCCAACAAAGCTGCGGCCACATAGCGAGGGACCGTCGAGTCGCTTGTCCCGAACTCCTGTGCGGGCGCTCCAGAATCGTGTGATGTGATCGGCATAAAGTATCGGACTTGCGCCGAAAGGCTGTGTATGTATTTAAGGTATTCGCGGAGCTGAGGCACAAATTTGTAATTCCATGGCGTCGCCAAGATGAGGTTCAACCCCCACTGTGATCCGGTGTTCAGCAGCGTGCTGTCATCCGTGAAATACTCAGCGAGGAGACCCACCTCGGGATACTCCGAATGTAGTGCCATTGTCAGCGCCCGAACGAAATCGGGGTCGCTGCTGTGCAAGTTGTCGAAGCGCACAAATCCCCCGGTGTTATTGGCGTATTTCGCCCAGAACAGCGCATAGTCGGTCATGTAGTCCCGGATTTCCGAGCGGATCGCTTCCGACGGATGCTCGTAGTTGATCAAGACGATGTCGTTCCAGATGCGCCATCCCTGGTCGGACCTACACCGGGCGCGCTGGAACCCATCCGGCTGATTNNACATACTCTTCTAACTGCGACAGGCCATCTTGCCCGGACAGTTCCATCAGGTAGCTGGGGTCAATATCAAAGAGGTCTTTGGCCGCATACGGACTTTCGGACGTGTCCATAGCTGTTATGGGCAGCAAGTGAACGGCATTGAAGCCCATCGCTTGAATGCGTTTCAGATCGGCTTTCCAATCGGCCACCGTGCCGGAGATGGTGGGAATCAGGGTATAGAGACGCAGGCCCTCCACCTGCGCCGGGTCTACCAGGACCCAGGCGTCGGGGACGGTATCCCGGTGCCACGTGGCGCTCATATCCAGCGAAAACTCGGCCCGAAAGCAGTGGAGGCCCGGATGTTCGGGCATAACGCGGCACATCAGCGTCCGTTCGTCGGCACGCACGAAAGGGAGTTCGTCCCATGCGTTGCCCCCGTTCGAGTTCAGTGTCGTAACGAGGTTTGCTTGAACATTGCCGGGCAGAGGGGATTCCGTGGTGATGGTTAAGGTCATAACTTCTCCCTGGCAAACGCGTGAAAAACTCTGCCGTCCGACTGGATACGAACGGCATATCCGACCGGCAATGGGATGGACACGCGGGCGCGCGGGTAACACAGGAATCCGACGGTGTTGGATCGGCATAAGATTCTCCTTTACAATTCCTTGGGTCCTCACACCAGCAGCTTACGGAAGGCTTTCAAGTCGTGCCGCCGTTTCGCGGTGGCCTTGGGATACGCCATGTTGAGCTCGTTGAGGGCATCGAGGACAATCTTGGAAACGAAAAGCCGGGCATTCTCCTTGTCATCGGCGGGAACGACGTACCAGGGCGCGTGATGAGTGCTTATCGCGGTCAAGCACGCCTCATACGCCTTCATGTAGTGATTCCAGTATTTCCTCTCGTGAATGTCCGAGAGGCTGAATTTCCAGTTCTTGTCCGGCTCATCAATGCGCTCGAGGAACCGCTTTCGCTGTTCGTCCTTCGACAGGTGGAGAAAGATCTTGATGATCCGGGTGCCGTTACGGTGGAGATGCTCCTCCAAGTCCCCGATGGAGCGATACCGCTCCTCCCAAATGGTCTTCTCGTCGAGCAATTCATGCGGGATCCCTTGGCTGCGGAGGATCTCCGGATGCGCCCGAACGATGAGCACCTCCTCGTAGTAGGAACGGTTGAAAATGCCGATCCGCCCGCGTTCAGGACGCCGGTACGTCGTGCGCCAAAGAAAATCGTGCTTCAGTTCCTCGGCACTCGGCTGTTTGAAACTGAAGACCTCGCAGCCCTGCGGATTGACCCCGGACATGAC
>PLMX01000116.1 GCA_003142635.1 Syntrophaceae bacterium
ATCGCTACTGTCTGAATTGCAGGTCCTATGAGCTGTACGCCCTGAAATCCTCCGAATACTGTATGCTTAAACAATTGATAGCGGCCCATGAGACGCTTTGCCCGTCATAGTCGACAATATTTGATATGCGTTTTCTCATCAGGTTTGATATATATGGCCAGTAAATAGACGGAGGGGACAAGCCTCACCCTGCCACGCAGGTCAGACCGGTCTATACCTAAATCCTAAACGAAGACGCGAGGGGGATACAGGATGTTTATCATCGGCGGGAGAGCCCACTCGATAGAAGAGATTCACAAAGTCGGAAAACTGGGATATCCTTTTGCCGAGATTTCGCTTTATGCCCCGGAAGACGTCAAGCGTGACCTTAACGAACTTCTAAGACTGAAGACCATTTACGGTATCACCTATCTTGCCCACTATCCCAACGAAGATAACACCTTTGATGCGAAGATTCTTGAGGAGCGATTCGTCCCCCGCATGAAGAGACTCTTTGACCTGTCGGGAGCGCTCGGCATCACGAAGGGAACATTTCATTTCTGGATGGACGAAAGGTATGTCTCGCATGAAACGGCCTCACGCAAGATCGAGCTGGCGTCCGAGATGGTCGCATCTGCGAAGAACGCAGGCATAGTCTTATGCATTGAAAACCTGAGTGAACGATATTATCATTTCGTACCCATATTTGATAAAGTTCCCGACTTGAGAATGACCCTGGACATGGGGCACGCCCAACTCCTCTCGAGGGAGAACACGTCTTTCAGTTTTATCGAGAACTGTTTCTCCCGTATAGCGCACGTGCATGTACATGACAACCGGGGCGGAAAATCACCAAAGGATGACATCCATCTGCCTCTCGGAGACGGTATCGTCGAGTACCGGCGGATATTTACGCTCCTCGCGGAGAAAGGCTACGAGTCAACGATGACTATGGAGGTCAAGCCTGTCGATATGGCAAGGACAAAGGATGCAATCCTCAAGTCTCTCACGTGATTACATTCAGGCTCTTTCGCAGTCGTCCTCGCTGAGGCAGGAATTATTTTTTCTGTCATTAAGGGGGCGGGAGAACGCAAAAAAAGCTGGCAATTTTTCCATAGATGAAATAGGAAGTCCTGTCTCATAAAATATCCGGTGTTTCAGCACCACGGTGATAAAAGGAGTTCATACATGACCAAAGACAACAATTCTTTTCGCGGCGGGTCCAAATACATTCTCGATGATGAGCTGGCAAAAGTGGTGAATGTCTCAATAGCCCTGGAAATGCCGCTCCTGCTCAAGGGGGAGCCGGGCACGGGAAAGACGATGCTCGCCCATGCCATTGCCGAAAGCCTGAAGATGCCGCTTATCGTGCTTAACGTGAAGTCCAGCATGAAGCTTGTGGATGCGCTGTATCAGTACGATACCCTCACGCGCTTGAACGACAGCCGCTTCGGGGATTCCAAGCGGGACGTCAGCAATATCGAGGAATACATCCGGATGGGAAAAATCGGCCAGGCCTTCGTATCGGACCTGCGGACGGTGCTCTTGATCGATGAGATCGACAAGGCCGACAGCGATTTTCAGGATGACATGCTCGACGTCCTCGACCAGATGCAGTTCGATATCATAGAAATTGACAAAACCATTACAGCGCGCAACCGACCGGTGATCGTCATTACATCCAATGCGAAGAAGGACCTCTCCGATCCCTTTCTGGGCCGCTGCAATTTTCATCACATCGCCTTCCCCGATACCGGGACGATGCGGCTCATCGTAGACGTTCATTTCCCCAATCTCGGCAGGGATCTCTCCGAGGCCTGCATCGAGGCCTTCTACCGCCTGCGTGATTTCAAGGGAATCGAAAAGAAACCGGCGACGCGGGAATTGATCAACTGGATTCGCGCCCTGAAGACGGACCCTGAAATGCACATAAAATCGCTTTCCCGGGGAAACGCGCCCTATCTGGGCATCCTTTTCAAGAAGAGCGCTGATCTCGCTGCCGCCACCCAGCAGTCGGCGAGGATGCGCTGAGAGGAACCGGATTTGTTTATTGAATTCTTTTATACGCTCCGTGAGCGCGGGCTTCCTGTTTCGCCCACTTCTTTCCTGCGGCTGCAGAAGGCATTGAGCCTCGGCATGATCCAATCCGTCGATGATTTCTACACGACCGCCCGTGCAATCCTTGTAAAGAGCGAGCGTTATTTCGATATGTACGATCAGGTCTTCGCACAGTTCTTCCGTGGCGTTGCCCTCAAGGCGCCGGACGAGATCGAGCTTACGGAGATCGTGAAGGCGCTTCTTGAAGAATGGCTGAAGAACCCGGAGCAAATCGCCGAGGCCCTTGGTCTCGACGCATCAGAACTGAAGAAGATGACGCCCGAAGAGCTTATCCAATATTTTCTCGACCGGCTGAAGGATCAGACGGAGGCCCATCACGGAGGAAACCGCTGGATCGGCACGGGCGGCACCTCGCCGGTCGGACATTCGGGCTATCATCCAGGCGGGATGCGCGTGGGCGGGCAGTCCCGAAACAAATCGGCCGTCAAAGTGGCCATGGAACGGCGATACAAGGATTATTCCCAGGAAGGCCCTCTGACGGAGGTGCAGATGAGCGAGGCCCTGAAGCGG
Organism: Syntrophaceae bacterium; assembly: GCA_003142635.1. Taxonomy (GTDB): domain Bacteria; phylum Desulfobacterota; class Syntrophia; order Syntrophales; family UBA2185; genus Fen-1135. Next base: position 2,608 of record PLMX01000116.1, read on the forward strand.
CTGCGCCGGATGATTCCTTCCGGACCGAAAGATATTGTAAACGTGGATAAGACCATCTATGAGACAATGCGGAACGCCGGAGAGATTGAGATCATCTTCGACCGCCGGTTATCTGACCGTCTCAAGATCATCCTCATGATCGACAACGGCGGCTGGTCGATGGACCCCTACGTCGAGGTCGTGCAGACACTGTTTCATTATGCCCGAAGCCAGTTCAAGGATTTGAAGATCTACTACTTCCACAATACCATCTACAGCCGCGTGTGGCAGGACGCAGAGCGACGATACAAGCCGGAGCCGATCGACGACTTCATTCGCAAGGACCCGGAGGCGAGGCTCATCATGGTCGGTGACGCCAGCATGGCCCCCTATGAACTGATACATACGAACGGGTCGATATACATCGATGAGGTGGAGGTTGGAACGGGCATCGAGCGTCTCAAGTTCCTCGCCAAGACCTTCCGCCATGCCGTATGGCTCAATCCCCAGCGCGAGGATGAGTGGCGCCACACCTTTACTGTCGGCATGATCTGGCGCGTCTTTCCCATGTTCGAACTGACATTGGACGGCCTGGAAAAGGCAGTTCAGCACCTCATGGCCCGGCATTGATGCAGGTTGCGTAACCATACGGTTCCGTTTTTGAACTGAGTCTCTCAGTATGCCGCAACCTGGCGCGCTGTTGAGCGCTTCCATCGTCAGTAGCGTCCTCGTCTGATCCCGCCTGCAAGGGAGGTAAATTATCCAACGAATGATCCGGCAAACTCGCATCATCGATTTCCTCGGTCTGAAGAGAAGCATAGTGGCCCTGTTGGCCATGGTGATCTTCGTAGGGCTTGGTGAACGATTAGCTGAGCGCTTCCTGCCCATCTACCTATTGGCCCTGGGCGGTGGAGTCCTATCCATTGGTCTTCTCAACGGCATGCAGAATCTGCTATCGGCGCTTTATTCCTTTCCCGGCGGCTATCTGAGCGACCGCCTTGGTTACAAGAAAGCGCTGATTGTCTTCAACCTCATCGCCATGTTTGGCTACCTGATCGTTATACTGTTCCCATACTGGCAGGCGGTTATTATCGGGTCGTTGTTCTTTCTATCCTGGTCGGCAATCTCGCTTCCTGCCACTATGAGCCTCGTATCAGTAGTCCTGCCGGAGAATAAACGGACGATGGGGGTTACCATGCACTCCCTTGTCCGGCGGATTCCAATGGCATTGGGTCCGATCATCGGCGGCGTGCTCATAGAACTGTACGGCGAGAAAGAAGGCGTGCGAATGGCCTTTGCCGGCGCCCTTTTGCTCGGCCTGATTTCCCTTGTCTTTCAGCAGGTGATGATCGAGGACGATGGCGAGCGGAAAAAAACGGCGGCGACGCCTTCCCGGCTTTGGCGATCCATGGCACCCGGACTTAAACATCTGCTTACGTCCGATATCCTGATCCGCTTTGCAGAGCAGATTCCTTACGCATTTGTGGTCGTGTGGTGCATCAAGGATAATGCCATTACACCGGTGCAATTCGGGATTCTCACTGCCATCGAGATGGCCACTGCCGTCCTGATATACATCCCTGTGGCCTATATGGCGGATCGGACGACAAAGAAGCCCTTTGTGGTCATCACATTTTTTAACTTCACCATTTTCCCCCTGGTCCTTTTGTTTTCACATTCTTTCCCGGCCATGGTCATCGCATTCATCATCCGGGGAATGAAGGAGTTCGGAGAACCAACGCGCAAGGCCCTGATCATGGACCTTGCTCCGGAAGACAAAAAGGCGGGAATGTTTGGACTGTACTACCTCATCCGGGATGTGATCGTCTCCGCTGCCGCCTTTGCAGGCGCCTTCCTGTGGCAGATTTCCCCCGAAGTAAACCTCCTCACTGCTACGGTATGCGGTCTGATCGGTACGATCTATTTCTGGATCTTCGGGAAGGATCTGAAAGGCTGAATCGGCAATTATCACCTTCCACTCCAGCTATACTTCTTGATTTGTAAACCCGGTGAAATGGCTTTCCGGCGGGCAATCGGTCAAACAAAGCGGAGCATCAGAGCAACCCATAAGAAACCGATGAGATAGGACAGACATATGTCACTCGGCCAGTGCGCTCCGAGGGTAAGTCGAGCCAGCAGTCCGGCAAAGAGAAGACAGCCGCAGGTAAGCGCCAATATCCAGCGCATACTTCCTCGCGTCTTGACAATTGCGAGGGCAGCAAGAAAACCGACTGTGGATGCATACCGAAGCGCAAAGATGGAGGGAAAAGCAGAGCCGGAATACGAACCCGATACCTGAATAAGCAGGGGAGAGGGACGAGGTTGAGCGACAATCGGCCCTATCCATACTCCGAGCAACGATACCCCGATGACACTGAACACCGAGAACAGTGCAGCGCGCCATCCGGCGATCGTCCAGCAAAGGAAAGAAACCATCACAGCCAGAATGAGCACCCGTGGCATCTCCGCTGTAGAAGAGAGCCATTTCGCCCATTCTTTCGATTCCGGAAGATGGGATTGCGCAAGCTTCATAGCTGCGATATCCCCAGGCAGATAGGGTAAGTACTTTTCCGCCAGAAGGAGCAGAATGGCCGAAATAAATAAAGCAATCCAGATAATTTCTTTCCGTCTCATGGCGGCTCACTTCCGTATTTCTGTTTTGTATCGTTATTTTAATATAAGGTATTTTTTCAATTGAGAGCAACAATTTTCCGAGTTGAGCTAAAAATCCCTGCGTAAACCGAGGACGTGTAACTACTGCCTTCTTGGGACAGGTTTTTGACATAAAAACGCCGCAACCCTTATTCGCAACACGCTTCAGAGCAGTTCCTGTAAGACAAGCAACGCTGCATCGACTATCTCAAACTGTATTATCCATATATCATTTCCATATAATATCAACCAGATCAGGTGCATTCTATTTCAGGTCGGCCCCCGGATTCCCGATGCAATGGATACCGGCGGAACCAATCCTGATTTGGCACTTAATTTGCGCTATTTTACTGTTGGGGTCAGAAGACAGAACAGAACTGCGGGAGCGACGGAGTTCTGCGAAACCTACTGCAGACAGATTGTTGGAATTCATAAAATCCATGTGGCAATTAATTGTTTGAAGTAATTTTAATAAGGGGAAATTTTATCATGAAAGGGAAAAGGGTTTACACAAGAAATCTTTGCGTGAAGACAATCGTTTTATTGAGTATGGCCGTCATGGCGCTTGCCTTATTCCCGGGCACATTGCTGGGCAGGGATCTCGACGCTGTGAAACAAGATGGCGTTCTGCGGCACCTTGGCATCCCCTATGCCAACTTTATTACCGGAAGCGGTGATGGCATGGACGTCGAGTTAATGAAGCTCTTTGCCAAACACCTTGGCGTAAAGTACGAATTCGTCAAGACTGATTGGAGTGAAATTTTCGGCGACCTGACAGGGAAGACAGTAAAACCGAAAGGCGACGATATAGAGATCACAGGCAGTGTTCCTGTCAAGGGCGATGTTGCCGCAAGCGGCATCACCGTCTTACCGTGGCGTCAGAAGATAGTCGATTTTTCGCTTCCCACCTTTCCCAACCAGGTCTGGCTGGTTGCGCGGGCCGACTCCCCCGTCAAACCCATCAAGTCGTCCAATAACATCAGCAGGGATATTGCGGCAGTTAAGAAGTTCATCGCCGGTCAGCCCCTTTTGGGAAAGGCCTCAACCTGCCTGGAACCGTCACTCTATGGACTGGAAAAGATAACCGATAGGATAAGCCTTTTCGAAGGCTCCTTGAATGAGATGGCCCCTGCAATCATCAATGGAAAGTCGGATCTGACGCTTCTTGACGTCCCCGATGCACTGGTCGCTCTACAGAAGTGGCCCGGCAAGATCAAGATCATCGGACCGGTGAGTGAAATGCAGGATATGGCCGTCGCCTTCAGTCAGGATTCGCCGGAGCTCAGGAAGGAATTCAATAAGTTTTTGAACAAGAGTAAGAAAGACGGCTCCTATTTTAGGATTGTAAAAAAATACTACCACTTCGTGCCTAACTACTACCCGGAATTTTTCAGGAAGAAAAGTTGAAATAGAATGATGCACCCATGAACATATCAAACGCTTATGCAGAACGCTAACAACGGACAGATTAAATGGCATGCGAAGAAGCGGAACCTGGCGGTTTTTCTGGCCGGGATTATGCTCATTGCATACGTGTCTTTCCTGCTCGTCACAAATTACCTGTCGGCCGCCAATCTGCAAAGAACCCTCTTGGAACAATTGAAGCGAGACACGGAGTGGCATGCCACTGCGGTGGCGTATTTTTTTTCTGAAAGGAAGGATGACCTTGTTAACCTCGCCTTATCGAGAGAGGTGTCCGTTTTTTTTGAAAACAAGGCGTTGGGCATGAGCATGGAATATGGGCTGCGGCAGAGTTTGATCCCCATAAGCGATCGGTTCCAGGATCTTATTCGCCGGAAAAAGATCGGAGAAGATGCGATATACTCGCGCATTGTCTTGATTGAAAAGGGCGGCAGCCTGTTGGTCGATGCCGCAGCTTCCCGTTCTCTCATAAAAATGAGAGACGAATGGAGCAAGCATCTCCCGCAAGACCACGAGGAAGCGGTAGTCGCCAGTTCGATAGACGGCCGGGAATTGAGGATTTCCATATCCTATTTTCACAAAGAAAAGTATGCGGGTCGGATCATCGCCTGGGTAGAACCTGAGACTCTCTACAAACATCTGCTCATGGAAGAAGGTACCGCGAACCGTATGACTTTCCTTGTCACGGACGAAAAGAGCGGCAGCTTGCCGGTGTTCATGCAGCCACCCCCCTTTGCATCGGGTTTCCCGGATTTTGGAAAGATTGAAATCGGCCGGCCCTTGGAGTTTGAGGCAAATAATTACCAGGGCAGCAATAGGAAACTGATCGCACTGCGTCTGCCGGTGCAGGGTACCCCGTTTTCCCTCGTTGTATTCGCTTCAGACCCGGAAATCATTGGGCGCCCTAATCCGTGGCAGCTTGTCACGAGGATGGCTCTTCTCGCGTTATTCGTTATCGGCATTGTCGTGTTTATCATTGCACTGAGCATGAAGCGTCTCATCCTTCAGACACAACTCCATGAGGCAATGCTGCGGGAAGCCGAGCTTCAGAAGAAGCGCCAGGAGCTGGAAGCGGAAATTGCGGAACGCAGAAGAGTGGAGACTGCCTTGCAGGATACGGAAAAAAATTGTCGGAGATCATCGACTTCCTGCCGGACGCGACTTTTGCAATCGATCTAACCGGAAGAGTCATTGCCTGGAACAGGGCCATAGAGGTCATGACGGAAATAAAGGCGGCAGACATGCTGGGCAAGGGCAACAATGAATACTCGCTTCCCTTCTACGGGGACAGAAGACCCATCCTCATCGATCTTGCCTTTAATCCCGATCCGCAGAGGGAAAAGGAATACACCGCCATTCGCAGGACGGGGGATATCATCTTTGGAGAATCCTATACGCCGAATCTGCCTCCCGGCGATGTGCATCTTTCGGCGATGGCCTCGGTATTGCGGGACTCCGGCGGCGAGATTATTGCCGCCATCGAGTGTATCCGCAACAACACGGAACGGAAGAAGCTCGAAGCCCAGCTCCAGCAGGCCCAGAAGATGGAAGCGATCGGCACACTCGCGGGAGGTATCGCACATGACTTCAACAACCTGCTCATGGCGATCCAGGGGAATGCCTCTCTGATGCTGATGAAAACCGATGCGAACGATCCCCGCCATGAGAAGCTGAAGGCCATAGAAAAACAAGTGGTAGCTGGGTCAGACCTGACAAAACAGCTCCTCGGGTTCGCCCGTGTCGGCAAGTATGAGATGAAACCCATAGACCTCAACGATGTCGTGGAAAAGAGCTCGATCATGTTCGGCAGGACAAAGAAGGAAATTTCCGTTCACAAGAAACATGAAGAAGCCCTTTGGGCCGTGGAAGCGGATGCCTCCCAGATGGAGCAGGTTTTCATGAACCTCTACGTCAATGCATGGCAGGCCATGCCGGGCGGGGGGCATATCTATCTGGAAACCGCCAACCTGATCATCACTGCGAAAGATGAGAAGGGCTCTTACATGAAACCCGGCAAATATGTGAAGGTCTCACTCACTGACACAGGCGTGGGCATGGACGAGAAGACAAAGGCAAGGATCTTCGAGCCGTTCTTCACCACAAAGGAGATGGGACGGGGGACGGGACTGGGGCTCGCCATGGTCTATGGAATAGTCAAGGGCCATAATGGTTACATCGACGTATACAGCGAGAAGGGCAGAGGCACGACCTTCAATATCTATCTCCCCGCTTCGGAAAGAGAGGCCCTGAAAGATGCAAGAACAGAAGAGGCAATCGTCACGGGCAAGGAAACCATTCTTCTGGTTGATGATGAGGAGGCGGTCATCGGCGTCGTGAAAGAGATGCTCGAGGCGCTCGGATATCAGGTCCTCAATGCTGCGGGCGGCAGCGAGGCCGTGAAGGTCTACGAGGATAACAGGGACAGGATTGATCTGGTGATGTTAGACATGATCATGCCGGAGATGGGCGGAGGAGAGACTTTCGACCACCTCAAGGAGATTAACCCGGAGATCAAGGTGATTCTTTCAAGCGGGTACAGCCTGAACGGTGAGGCGTCCGGGATCATGGCGCGAGGCTGCAAGGGTTTTATTCAAAAGCCGGCTCGGATCGCCGAACTGTCACAGAGAGTCAGGAGCGTGCTGGGAAAAACGGCTAAAGACCTTAATCAGTAACAGGAACGTCATCCCTCTTACAGGCCGAGGAAGGACTTTTGTATGAGCTCCGATGACAGCAGTTCTTTACCTGTCCCCTCGAGGGCGACCCTGCCCGTCTGGATTACATAGGCTCGGTCCGAGATATCAAGGGCTTCCTGGACGTCCTGCTCGACAAGGAGTATGGTTACGCCGTCCTTCCGTATCTCCTCTATCACCTCGAATATCTTTTCGACAAGCTTAGGTGCAATGCCCCAGGACGGTTCATCAAGCATCAGGAACCTGGGCTTGCTCATCAGGCCCCTGCCGATGGCCACCATCTGCTGCTCACCGCCGGAGAGCGTGCTCGCCTTCTGCTGACCCCTGTCCTTCAGGATCGGAAAGATGCTGTAGACGTATTCGAGTCTATCGTGAATTACATTTTTGTCATCCGTAAGATAGGCGCCCAGGAGCAGATTTTTATATACGCTCAGGCTGGGAAAAAGCCGCCTGCCCTCGGGCACATGCGACATGCCTAAAGCCACGACTTTGTGGGCCTCAGCCGTGGTGATATCCTGCCCATTGAAGACAATACTTCCCGACGAAGGATGCATGATGCCGCTGAGACCCTTCAGTATGGTAGATTTCCCGTTTCCATTGCCGCCGATGAGAGATACTATTTCACCCTTCTCCACGCGGAATGAAACGTCATGAATCACGGGGATATTATTGTATCCGAGTTTTATTTTCTCTACGCTTAGCATATTTTTTTCCGAAATAGGCCTCAATCACCTTCTCGTTGTTTACGACCTCATCGGGAGTTCCTTCTGCTATCTTCTCCCCGTAGTCCAGAACCACGATGCGATTTGCAATCGGCATGATGCCTTCCATCACATGTTCGACAAGAACAAGTGTTATGCCCATCTCTCTCAGCCGCAGAACAAGCTCAACCGATTCTTTGATCTCATGTATATTCAGACCCGCCATCATTTCGTCGAGCAGCATGACTTTCGGCCCTGTTGCAAAGACCCTGGCCACCTCCAGTCTTTTTTGTTCAGAAATAGTGAGAGAAGTCGCTTTCAAATATAATTTATCCGTAAAACGGAATACGCCCGCCACTTCCTCCGACCGGGCTTGGGCGTCTTTTCGTTTTGGATTTCTTAGGAAGGCCCCGATCATGATATTTTCGAGCACGTTCATGTCCTTGAAGGTCCGGACGATCTGAAATGTCCTGCCTATGCCCATCCTGCAGATCGACTCCGGGTCTTTGCGCGTGATCTCCTGTCCTTTGAAAACGATTCTCCCGCCGTCGGCGTTGTAAAAGCAGGATATGCAATTGAAGAGCGTGGATTTCCCCGCCCCGTTAGGCCCGATGAGACCGATGATTTCCCCTTCCTTGATAGAGAAGGAAATATCCGCATTGGCCGTAAGTCCGCCGAAGCGTTTGGTCACATTGTCGACTATGAGGATATCAGAACTCATTTGTCACCTCTTGAAAACAATGCCCAGAGCCCCTGCGGCCGCCATATGGCGATCATGATAACGAGCAGGGAGTAGATGATCATATCGATTCCCTGCCCTTCACTTCCGAGATACACCCTGGTCAACTCCATGAGCGGGATGAACACGAAGGCCCCGATAACGGGCCCGAAGAGTTTTCCGATACCGCCGATCAGCGCGATGATGCATAGATGGATCGACATCATGAGGTCCATCGTGCTCGACGGATGGATGTATAACACGTACTGGCCGTAGAACGTCCCGCAGATCGAGGTCAATACTGCGGAAATGGAGAAGGCGATCATTTTATATTTCTGGATATCGATCCCGAGACTCCGCGCCCCGTCAGGATCATCCTTGATTGCCCGGAGATAATAACCCAGCCTACTTTCCTCGACGATATAGGAAACGGCGATGGCAAACACCAGCATGCAGAGGATTATATAGTAGTACGGGATCTTCGAGGAGTGGAATTCAAAGTTCGTAAACGACTCCTCGAGGATGGGCATGTAGATGCCTACTGCGGCGCCGACGTAGTCCCAGTTTGTAAAGATCACGACCATGATTTCGCCCACCGCAATCGTGGCGATGGCAAAGTAATGTCCCCGCAAACGGAAACACGGGTATCCGACGACGACGGCGAGACCTACGGAAAGGACGCAGCCGGCAAGCATTCCCAGCCAGGGGTTGACGCTAAAGTTCACCAGGAGGATGGCCGTCGTATAAGCTCCTACGCCGAAAAATGCGGCATTGCCGAATGAGACCTGGCCCGCATATCCGCCTATGACGTTCCAGCCGATGCTCATTGTTGCGTACATCATGGTCATGATGAGGATGTGGCACACAAAGGGGTCGCCCAGAAACAGCGGGACCGCCGCGAGGATGCACATGAACAATATGAATACGAAGAGACCCTTTTTCATGACCGCATCATTTCCTTCCCATGAATCCCTGAGGCCTGATGAAGACCACGCCCAGGTACAAGAACAGGACGAACATAAACTTCAGAGAAGGCGCAATGAGATAGCCGGAGAGCACCTCGACCAGCCCGACGATAATCCCCGCAATAAACGCCCCCGGCACGCTGCCGAAGCCGCCGAGAGCGACGACAACAAAAGCCATCAAGCAAAAATTGGAGCCTACCTCCGGAAACACGTAATAGAAACTCGAAAGCAGGCCTCCGGCCACGCCGACCGTGGCGATGCCGATGCCCCACGCAAGGGCAAACATCCGGTCACTGTTGATCCCCATGAGTCTTGCAGCTTCCTTGTCTTCGGAAACCGCCTCCAAGGCCATGCCCAGCTTGGTGGATTTAAGAAACCAGAAGATAAGGCCGTTGCAGATTACTGCGCCCGCTGCTGCGATGAGCTGCGAGACACCGGTATAGACGCCGAAGATACTGACATTGCCGCTCGTCAGGGTCTGGGGGATCATGCGGTAGTCTGCATTCCACAAATATTGGGCCACGCCTCTCAAAAGAATCAGAATGCCGAAGGTCACGAATATCTGGGAGAGCATGGGGGCGCTGATGATCGGCCTGATGAAGATATAGTAGGTGATAACCCCGAGAAGGAACAGCAGGACCGTTACCAGGGGAAGGGAAAAGAGAGGATCCATTCCGAAAAGTACAAAAAACCAGTAAGCGAAATACATGGCAACCATGAGGTATTCGCCATGGGCAAAATTGACGATATCCATCATCCCGAAAATCATGGTGAGACCGACGGCGATCAGCGCATAAATGAAACCGATCAGTATGCCGCTCACCAGGGTTTGCGTAAATACGCCTTCCATGGATGTATCCTACTTTCCGTTATCTTCTTTGCCTGTACTTACTAACGCATGCAAACCAAGTGTATAAAATGTTACTTCCTGGTTTCCCATTTCGGGAAAGGCCAGATCACATCTTTCGTGGCCAAATTGAAGGGCCATACTGTGTAGCGCTCACCCTTCTGCACCTGAACGATGATGCCTTTGCCAAGTACGTTCTGGTGGGTTTTCGGGTCAAATTTGACGCCGTCCCACGGCATGATCAACTGGTCGGCCTTGATGTTCGTTTCCGAGAGGGCCTTCTGGATCTTCGCCGGCTCCGTGGATTTGGCGCGGTTGATGGCATCAGCCAGAACGATCATCCCCGTAAATGAACGGGCGTAATCGCCCGACATGGGCTTTCCGGCTATTTTTTCAAACATGTCTGCCACCGTCTTGATCATCGGTTTTTTCGCGGAAAGGTCCTTCGCCCACACTTCTCTGCTCAGGATGTAGTCTGCATCTTTTCCAAGGGACTTGATCAGATCGGGATCATTAAAACCCGCATCGTTTGCAATCAGTGCCGTAGGCGCGAAATTCAGGTCCTTGTACGTCTTCATGGACAGGATGGCGTCCGCCGTATAAGACGTCTGCATGATGATGGACGGATTATAACTGCGGAGCTTCTGAATCTCCGACGTCAACTGGGTGCTCTTGGCGGGATAAGGCACGGCACCGCTGATTTGGTACCCGTACTTCTTTGCATACATTTCCTGATATTTGCGGGAGTCCGCACCGAACAGCGTATTTTCATAGAGGAGCGCAATCGGCCCTACGGTAATTTTCTTCTTTTTCTTCAGGTCGTTGAGAAAGATGAAGAAGTTTTCGCTGAACATATCGTCGTGCGGCGTCGTCCTGAAGAACCACTTGAAACCCTTTTCAGTCAGACTGGGTGACGAGGAACTGTCATTCAAGAAGGGGATGCCGTAACGTTCCGCGGCCTGAGCGGCCGTGGCCGTAACCGCGCTGTTATAGCAGCCGATGATGGCAACGACCTTCTCCTGCGTGATGAGACGCTCCGCCTCCGCCATGCCGACTTCCGGCTTGCCTTGATGGTCGCCGGGGATAATCTTGATCTTGGCGCCTTTCAGATTAGGCAGTCCCGCGGTTTTTGCCAGCGGCATATTCAGATTGTATTTGTTGTTGATAATATCGGCCGCTAACTCGGCGCCTTTTAAGAGCCCCTGCCCCGTCGTTGCCAAAGGCCCCGTCAGGGGAAAGATGACGCCTATCCGGATCTCATTCTGTGCACAAGCGAGAGAGGTGAAAGATAAGACCATGACCGCCGCAAAAAAAACTCTCAGAAATTTCCACATGGCTGCCTCCTAATATCAGTTTCTGATTGGTGTTACTGTTTATATCTTCCTATCGAAGAGGCGCTCCGCCTCCTCCATTCCTATCATTTCGAAGATCACGACGTCGCCCGGCTTCAGGTGGGCAAGAAGGTCATGATCTGCTTTGGCTATCAGGGCCGGCCTCGCATATCCCCCCAGGGTGCGTTCATGAAGCTGGATGATGGGCAAGCCGTCTCCCGGCACCTGGATGCTGCCGGGGAGCAGTCCCTCTGAGATGATGCTCTCTTCCGCGTCCGTTCTGAATGCGAGGGGCTTGCCATCGAGCCGGATGCCTGTCCTGTTCAACTTCGTGGAAACTGTAAAGGCCGTCCTCCCCCTGCCGCCCAGGAATTCCGCCAGGGATTCGTCAGTGAAATAATTGTTCTCAGGGCCTTCCACTACCCTCAGCGTGTGCGGTGGCGTCATGCGCGGTATGAAGTCTTCGGCAATGCGCTTAACGTCCACCCTCCTGATATCCTCTAAATCAATGCGGTCGCCTTTCTGAAGGGCCCTTCCCCGGTAGCCGCCGAACCGGCACTCGAGATTGGTCGTATAGCTTCCGATGATCTTCTCGATAACGGGACTACCGGAAAATCCCACGTAATATCTGAAACCCTCCCTGACCTCGTCTACCGTCAATATCTCTCCGGCCCTCGCCGTAAAAGACATCCAGGATTGCAAAGGCCTGCCCTCCAGGCTGGCTCTCACCTTTGCTCCCGTAATAGCGCAACAGACGTCTTTTACAAATCTCAAAGAAAATTTTTCGCCGAATGCCTCTATGGCCGGGGCATTGCCCTCGTTGCCGAGGAGATGATTGAGGGAGCTCAATGCATAAAGGTCCAGAGCAGGCGAAGTCGGAATGCCCACTTCCCTGTATCCGTACCTGCCCCCGTCAACGACAATGGACATGATCCCGGGATGGATGATCTCGATCACGCGCGTATGAACCTCACCTTGTCGCCAATCTGGAAGATGCTGTAAGGCTCTTTGTTGTAATCGAAGAGCTTCTTCTTCGTCCTTCCTATTATTCTCCACCCCGCCGGCGACTCAAAGGGATATATCCCTGTCTGAAGCTGGGCAAGGCCAACGGAGCCCTCGGGAACTTTCAAGCGAGGCGTTTCAAGTCTCGGCACATGCAGCCTTTGATCGAGGATTCCCAGATAGGGAAACCCGGGCATGAACCCCACCGCGAAGACTTTGTATGTGACGGAGGTATGTATCTCCACTATCTCGTCTTCAGACAATCCCGTGTGGGATGCCACGAAATCAATGTCGAAGCCGCTTTCCCCGCCGTATTCAACCGGAACATCGTGTGTTTTCGATTCCGGAATATCGATATGGGCGATCAGGAATTCCTTATCCCGCAGAGAGGCAGCGAGCGCTTCGTATGAAGTTCTCTTCCTCTCAAAGATAATCAGGCAGGACCTGAAGGATGGTATGATGTCGGTTATTTCTTTTAGCTGAAGGGACTTCAGAAAGAAATAATATCGCCTCACTTTTTCGTGGATCTCTAAATCGATTTTTTCTCCGAATAAGATCCGTATCCCCTCTTCGCCATACCTTGAAATGTTCATACGCTATAAGAGTTCTGTCAGCGGCTTAACGCGAACGTTTTCCTGTGCAAAATATGTCTTCAGCATTCTTGCAGCGTCAATGCTCTCCAGGTTGTCACCGTGCATGCACAATGTATCAACCTCCATATCCAGCCAGCGTCCGCTGACGCTCTTGATTCCCCTCTCTTTGACGATGAGCACCGCCCTCTTCGCGATCAGGTCCGGATCTTTCAACACCGCCTCTTTGTGCTTTCGCGAGAGAAGTTCCCCGTCATCGCCATAGTTCCTGTCCGGAAAAGCCTCGAGCGCGATTCTTACACCCTTCTCCTTCCAGGCTTTCTTCAGCACCGCGGTCCGAGGCGTGGTCAGCGTCAGAAAGATCACGTCCCCGAAGGCGCTCTTCACCGTTTCAATGATATCCAGAAATAGGCCTTCCTCTTTGATCAGATAGTTATAGAGGGCGCCATGCATCTTTATGTGCTGCAATGGCATTTGATGAACGGAGAGAAACCCCTGCAGGGCCCCCACCTGGTATACGATGGCGTTTATCAATTCCTTCCGGTCCATGTCCAGGAACCGTCTTCCGAAACCAGGCAAGTCGGGATAGCCTGGATGCGCACCTGCACCGACCCCGTGGTCTTTGCAGAGCCGCACCGTTCTTTCCATGACATTAGGATCCGATGCATGAAATCCGCAGGCAATATTGGAAGAGGTGATGTACTGGATGATCTCTTCGTCTCTGCCGATTTTGTAAGCCCCGAAAGATTCCCCCATGTCGCAGTTAATATCTACAGAAATATCCATGGCCTTCTCGCAAGAAACTTCCCCAAAAAGAATCGGGTTTGGTGCATTCGCGGGTTCGATGTCAGGGGTTTATTTAAAACTTCTCCCTCCAACTGTCAATGGGAATATCGTTGTAAAATTTTTCAGCGTATTGAGCAGTTAATGCGCAGTAATCTCATACCAATGCCCGTCATTATAAAATATCACAGACGTCCGGCACGAAATGTGATACACATTGAGCGGCGACAGTAATGATTTGGCACTCGTATTAAGCGGAGGAGGGGCGCATGCCGCCTATCAAGTGGGCTTTTTGCGTTCCCTCGCAGATCAATTTCCTCACCTCAATATACCGATATTATTACACCGGCAATTGAACAT
>PLMX01000108.1 GCA_003142635.1 Syntrophaceae bacterium
GATATTTCCATGCGAGGAATCGTTCAGATAGCCGGTGTCGCCGATAGAGCGGAAGCCATGATGCTTGTGGAGGCAGGCGTCGAGCAGATCGGATTCCCGCTGGGACTTCCCGTTCATCGGGAGGACATAGCCGCGGAAGATGCGGCCCAAATCATCCGCCGCCTCCCGCCGCCTGCGTCTGGCGTATTGATTACCTATTTGAACAAGGCGGAAAGGATCCTTGATCTCTGCAAAGAAATCGGAGCCCGCAAGGTGCAGCTTCATGGTGGTATATCTATTGCGGAGATTGTCAAACTCAAATCGCTTGACCCCGATCTCACCGTTATCAAGAGTCTTATTGTGGAAGATAATAATCTTGCGGAGCTCGAATCATCCGTTGCCGCGTTCGGTCCTCATTGCGACGCATTTATAACTGATACATACGATCCGGCAACCGGCGCGTGCGGTGCGACCGGCAAGACCCACGACTGGGATATCAGTCGCCGTCTTGTTGATCTTTCTCTTAGGCCGGTCATACTGGCCGGGGGCCTCAATCCGGAGAATGTCCGCAAAGCCATAGCGCATGTGCGTCCGGCGGGCGTGGACGCCCACACGGGTGTCGAAGGACCCGACGGGAGAAAAGATGTCGCCCTCGTCAGGGCATTTGTCAGGGAGGCGCGCGCGGCCTTTCATGATTCCTCCCGCTGAAAGACGGGGCATTTATGTCCCTTTAGAGAGTTTTCAAAGACCGAGAGATGGAGCAACAACCATGAAACAGTTTACTGTGCGAACCAGTGCAAAAGTGGAAATGATCGACATCACCGAACGCATCAGAATCCTTCTCAAAGAAAGTAAAATCAAAAGCGGTGTCTGTCATGTCTTCGTTCCGCATACCACGGCGGCCGTTACTATAAACGAAAATGCCGACCCAGATGTGCCGCGGGACATATTGATGGAGCTGGCGAAAATTGTCCCTCATAATGATAACTACCGGCATGTAGAAGGAAACTCCGCGGCCCACATCAAGGCCTCTATTCTCGGGGCTTCGGAAACGGTGTTTATAGAAAACGGCGAGCTGGTCCTGGGTACATGGCAGTCTATCTTCTTCTGTGAATTTGACGGACCGCGGTCGCGGCAGGTAATTGTCATGCTAACAGCGCTTCCAGCGCCTGAATAGTTTTCCTCCGGAATGCGAGTCTGCAGATATCGAGGCTCAGTGCCGTAAGACGATGGCCCCCTCATCCTTGCCCGCGATCTAATGGTCATTGATGTTTGATTTAATGGGTTTGGTTTTTGTGAGGCTATAATTTTTCAAACATGGCCTGGAGTTCCTTGATCAAGGCGATCTCCATGTCGATGAAGTGTTCGTCGGTAAGTATGAATTCGACTTCGTAATAGGTCTGGTATTCCACGGCGCTGGTGGTGTGCTCGACGACCAGAGTGAGGGCGATGTCTCTTAAGC
The DNA here is from genome assembly GCA_003142635.1 of Syntrophaceae bacterium. GTDB lineage: Bacteria > Desulfobacterota > Syntrophia > Syntrophales > UBA2185 > Fen-1135. Next base: position 1,442 of record PLMX01000108.1, read on the forward strand.
CTTCGTAGTCTTTTGTACGGGATATTTCCGTCTTGCGGAGGACAAGGAGCATGGCCTTCTTGGCGTCTTCGACGGTCTTAAGAACAATATCAATCCCCTCCAGTTTCTTGATGGCCTTGGTGATCTTTTCGTCCCTTACCCTGATTTTCATAATCCCCCCGCTTCCGGTGCTTACTTTTCTTGATGCGCACAAGTCGTTAGTTTCAACAGGAGTCTATTAAATTTGAGGCAGGACGTCAACAAAAATTGACGCGCGCCGAAGCGGAATCATAAAGGTAAACGGATGCCGCACGGCCCCGCCGATCCGGAAAACGCCGGCTCAGTCATATATCCTTGTGAAGTCAGGTCATGACGGGTGAGGCGATTAGTTGCGTCTTTTTTTCCGCCTGTCAAGGATCTCGGCGAGTATAGGGAGGAGAACCAATCCGAAGGGCAAGACTATTATTATCAAGACCGGGACATGCAGGGACAGGCGCTTTACGCATGACTTAAGATTGTGAGTTTCCTCCCGCGTCCAGACTACCCCGGTGTTTTTGTGTTTCATCAAAAGCCGCATGAAGCCCCGGATATACTGGCCTTCCTCAAGTAACAAATCCCTGTTTTTTGAAATAAACCTTTTGAAAAATAGTTTTATCATACAGTGGAGTTCCAGCCGGGGTACTTGTGTGAACGTCAAGGCAATACTTTTCGCAGGAACTGACCTGTAAACGATTCCTCCGCGCACGCAACCTCTTCGGGGGTTCCGGACGAGACGATTCGACCTCCGCCGGGACCACCCTCGGGGCCGAGATCAATAATATGATCGGCGCACTTTATGACATCAAGATTATGTTCTATGACGAGGACAGTGTTCCCCATGCCTACCAATCTTACAAGGACATCGAGAAGTTTCTGAATATCCGCCGCATGAAGGCCGATAGTCGGCTCGTCGAGGATATAGAGGGTATTGCTGTTCATACGTTTCCCCAGCTCCCGAGATAATTTGATGCGCTGGGCCTCTCCCCCGGAAAGCGTCGTCGCCGACTGACCCAACCTGATGTAACCAAGACCGACATCGAAAAGGAGTTGCAGCTTGGATCGTACGGCCGGAATATTATCGAAAAATGCAAGCGCCTGATCTACGGACATGTCGAGGACATCGGCAATGTTTTTGTCTTTGTATTTGATTTCCAGAGTGTCGCGATTGAATCTTTTTCCGCGGCAGACATCGCACGTCACATACACATCAGGGAGAAAATGCATTTCGATCTTGATGAGGCCGTTTCCCTCGCAGGCCTCACATCGACCTCCCTTGACATTGAAACTGAAACGGCCGGCTTTATAGCCTCTGATTCTGGATTCGGGAAGGCCTGTGAAGAGATCCCGGATGTGGGAAAAGATTCCTGTATAAGTCACGGGATTGGAACGGGGGGTGCGTCCTATCGGCTGCTGGTTCATGATGATGACCCTTTCAATTCCCCCGAGGTCCACGATCCTCTTGATCTTTCCCATGCCGCCCTGATAATTATCGAGCCGCCTGGCCATGGCTTTGTATAATGTTTCAATCACCATCGTGCTTTTCCCGGAACCGGAAACACCCGTCACGGCTGTAAAGAGTCCCACGGGAATCCTGATGTCTATGTTCTTGAGATTATGCTCACGGGCCCCTTCCAGGACAATAAATCTGTCGGGCATGGCCCTTCGTTTTTCAGGGACGGGGATGACTAGTTTTCCCGAGAGATACAACCCCGTCAAGGAGTTGTCGCTTTGGCAGATCTCCTCCGGAGTACCGTGAAACACGACTTCGCCTCCGCTGAATCCGGCGCCGGGCCCCATGTCGAGAATATAATCGGAAGACATCATCATGGCCGGGTCATGCTCCACGACCAAAACCGTATTACCCATATCTCTCAGTCGCTGGAGAGTGGAAATGAGTCTGGCATTATCCCGCTGGTGGAGGCCTATCGTCGGTTCATCAAGAACGTAAAGGACGCCGACAAGTCCCGATCCTATCTGAGTCGCCAGCCTGATGCGCTGGCCCTCGCCGCCGGAAAGGCTGCCGGACGAACGTTCGAGGCTGAGGTAATCCATGCCTACATCGGCTAAGAATTTCAGCCTCTCTTTAATCTCCTTGAGAATTCTTTCGGAGATGAGGGCTTCCTGGTTTGACAGCGGCAGGGTTTCGAAGAAAGCAAGGCACTCTTTTATACAGAGCTTGCACAGATCGTAGATATTCTTGCCTTCCACAGTGACGGCGAGGCTTTCCTTCTTCAGACGTGCACCGTGGCAGGTCGGACATTCCTGCAAGTTGATGTACCGCGACAGGTCCATTCTCACGGCATTGGAGTTGGTTTCCTTATAGCGCCGGTCAAGCTGTTTAAGTATTCCCTCAAAGGGTCTGCTGTAAAAGAAGCGCCTGCCATCCCTGTCAAGATAGAACCTGATCATCTCCTTTCCCGAGCCGTGCAGAAGGACTGCCTGGATCTCCTTCGGCAATTGATTAAATGGGCTGTTTACATCGAAATGGTAATGCTCTGAGAGTGCGTCCAGCATCTGGTAATGATAAACGGAACTCCGGCCCGACCATGGTGCGATAGCGCCCTCCCGCACGGAGAGTTCCCGATCGGGAACCACCAGGTTCTCGTCGAAATACATTCGGGTGCCGAGGCCGTCGCAATCAGGGCAGGCGCCATAGGGGCTGTTGAAGGAAAAATTCCTGGGCGCCAGTTCCGGCATGCTGATGCCGCATTCGGGGCAAGCATACTTCTCGCTGAAGAGAATCTCGTCGCCTCCCGCAACGTCGATGCGCACGAGTCCGTCGGAAAGGTGGGTCGCAATCTCGAGGGAATCCCTGAGGCGCCTCCTGATTCCTTCCTTGACAAACAGCCTGTCAACTACGACATCGATGTTGTGGCGTTTCTTCTTGTCGAGAGCAATATCATCGCCGAGTTCGCGGAGTTCACCGTCGATGCGCACCCGGACAAACCCGTCTTTCTGCAGCTTCTTCAATTCTTTTTGATATTCCCCTTTTTTGCCCCGGGCGATCGGGGCGAGGATGCTGATCTTGGTCTTTTCAGGGAAGGCCAGGATGCTGTCAAGCATCACGTCGATGGTCTGGGATCTAATCTCTTTCCCGCATTGATAGCAGTGCGGAACCCCTATCCTCGCGTAAAGGAGGCGCAGATAGTCGTAGATCTCGGTGACCGTTCCCACAGTTGAACGGGGATTATGGCTTGCCGTCCTCTGTTCAATGGCTATGGCGGGAGACAATCCCTCGATAGATTCGACATCAGGTTTGTCCATCTGCCCGATAAACTGCCTGGCATAGGTGGACAGGGATTCCACGTAGCGCCTCTGCCCTTCCGCATATATGGTGTCGAAGGCGAGTGACGACTTGCCCGATCCGCTGACCCCGGTTATGATAACCAGCTTATCGCGAGGGATATCGATATTTATATTTTTAAGGTTATGCTGTGACGCTCCCTTTATTCTTATGTGGCTCATTCCTTCATTAACTCTTCAAAGGTTAAAAACCCCGCCTCTCTGATTCATTTCTCTTTCATTATCCCTGCAGCTTTATTTCAATGAGGGACCTTCTTCTCAGCTCTTTAATCCACTCTTCGTACTTCCTCTCGATCTTTCCCTCTTCAAGCTTTGTCTTGATCTCTTCGCGGACGGATTCGATGGGCTTTATTCCCGCGCCTCTTCTGTCTACGGCCTGGATTATGTGTAAACCTATGGGGGATTCAATGACCTTGCTGATCTCATCCTTCTTCAAGCCAAAAGCAACACCTTCGACGGCAGGAAGCATTGACCCCTTTTCCAGAAAACCGAGATCACCGGCGGTAGCGGCAGAGGGGCCCTGGGAATATTGTGCCGCAACCAGTTCAAATTGCTCTCCGTTCAGCAGGCGCTTATGGATTGCATCCATTTCCTCCCGGAGCTTGGCCTTGGTCTTTGCATCGGCCCCTTTGGGAAACAAGATCAGTATCTGCTTGATCCGTACCGCTTCTTTGCCTTCGTAAGCATCACGGTTCTTGCGGTAATATTCACCTATCTCATCTTCAGTGACTGCAATCTTGGATTTTATTTCGCGCCTGAGCAGTCTCATGCGGAGAAGGTGTGCCTTGACCTCTTTCCTGTGCGCCTCGATGGAGGAGTTCTCTTTCGCAAGCTCCGTCATCAGGTCATCCATCTTCATCTTTCTCCGGGAAAGGAAGTCGTTGATGGTATCGGTGACTTCCTCGTCCTTGACGATCATTTGCGATTTCTTCGCCTCCTGATCAATAATGATGTTGTCGATCATCTTGTTCAACATTGCCAGTCTGTTTTCTGCTATGACCTTTTCCTTGTCCGGGCCCTTATATCCTTCCTCTATCCTTTTCTCGAACGGTTCAAAAGCGGAATTAAGTTCCGTTAAGGTTATAACGTCGCCATTTACAACGGCAACGATTCTTTCCATGATTTCCGCCATGGCGGGAACGGATATGAATATCCCTGCCGCGATGATAATGTATTTCCATGTAGCCGATATTTTCACTGTCGTACCTCATCGTTCTGCTTCATTAAGCAGGGGGACCGTTTCTTTTTTCAGAAGGTCCCTGTTGATTTCTATTACCGCCTTTGACCTCAGGGCGCCCAGCCACAGCGCATACTCCTGGTCTTCTTTCTGCTTCCTCAGATCGGTCAGGACCTGGCCTTTGATAACGTCCCGCCCGTTCTTTCCCTTCTCTATGATTTTAAAAATGTGATATCCAAAAGGACTTCTTATGACCGGGCCGATTTCTCCGGGCCGCTGCGAAAAGATAGCGGCATCGATTTCTTCCGGCATGAAGCCCTGACTTACAAAACCAAGGTCACCGCCTGTCCTCGCCTCGGGACCAATGGATTCTTCCCGGGCAACCTTAGCAAAATCCTCGCCCCGCATCAACCTCTTCAGGATGGCATCCGCCTTCTCCCGCTCCCTTACAACTATCTGGGCCACGTGCACCCTCTTTTCCGGAGCATACATACCCCTGTGCTCTCTGCGATATGCCTTTCCCTCATCCTCTTTCACTTGAATCTTCGCATTCACCTCCGCTGCAATCAGCTTTTCGAGGATCATCCGTTTTCTCAGTTCTTCCTTCCATTTGCCGTAATCGACTTTTCGCGTTGCCAGGGCCTTGTCAAAACCGTCTTCTAACGCATAGCTTTCCTTAATATCTTCGATCTTCTTTGCCAATTCAGCGTCAATGACGGATATGGATAACTCCCTGGCGCGGAGGAGCATGACCTCTTCATCAATTAGAATATTCAAAACCTCCTCTTTGAGGCGCTCATAGTCCTCCGGGGTTAGGGATGACCTGTCCAGTACGGAATTCACGTCTCTGGCAAATCTCTCATTGAACTCGGCAATCGTGATAGTCATGCCGTTCACGGTTGCCAGCGGTCTCGATGTGCCAGTCCCTCCGCAACCGAATATGTTGCAGAAGAGAACGGCAGTAAGAAGGCACAGCATGATTCTGCCGATCGCAGGTGCATAGCGCTTGCCGCGCCCCGTAAGTGTGGTGACAGGAAGCCGTGCGATGCCGCCATCTCCTGCGAATATAACTTTCAATAAGATACTCATCAATTGACCAGCAGCTTCAGCAGCTCCCTCGTCTGCCTTGTAATATCGCTCGCCCTGAGATCCGGCATGAAGACGCTGAGTTTTAAATCGGGCGTCAACTTCATCCCTTCCATCTTCTTCCGCGCGAGCTCGACGATGCGCGCAGGATTCACGGGGCTTTCCCGGGTAAATTCGATCTGCATGTTCTTGCCATCGTATACCATCTTCTTCCCTTTGACAACTGCCAGGAGATTCCTGATGCCTATCGCCTCAAAAAGATTTTCCAGCTCAGGCGGCACAAACCCATAGCAGTCGACAATCTCCTCTCTGATCTTTTCTATATCTTCATCTGTCGAAGCCAGGGATAACCTCTTGTAGGTAACCAGCCTGCGGTGGACGTCGGGCATGTAGTCCTCGGGTATGAATGCGGGCAGGCCCAAGTGTATTTCCGGTTTCGCCTCTTCGACGGGTCTTTCTTCTCCCTTGATTTCCCTGATCGTCCGCTCCATTAATTCCGTATACAATTCATAACCCACGGCCGCAATCTGCCCTGATTGGGATGTCCCGAGAATGTTCCCGGCCCCTCTTATTTCCAGGTCATTCGAGGCAAGGCGGAAGCCGGAACCGGGTTCGGTAAAGTCCATTATAACACGAAGCCGCCTCTGCGTGTCCCGTGATAACCTCGCGCCTTTCGGCACGAGGAGGCAGGCATAGGCCTCTTCTTTAGCCCGCCCGACCCTTCCCCTGATCTGATACAGTTGCGCGAGTCCGAACCGGTCCGCCCGGTTGATGATTATCGTATTTGCCGTGGGAATATCTACACCGGATGCTATTATGGACGTGCAGACCAGGCAATTGTAGTCTCCCCGGACGAATCTTGCCATCGTCTCCTCGATATCGGCGCCCTTCATCCGGCCGTGAACAACCCCGATCCTCGCTTCCGGAACAAGTTTCTCCACCAGCCTGGCCATAGTGTATATGGATTGCACTCGGTCATGGAGAAAAAAGACCTGGCCGTTTCTGTTAATTTCCTGCCGGATGGAGTCCCTTATTATGTCCTCGCTGAATTCAAATACAGAGGTCTTGATGGGAAGCCTGTCTTCCGGAGCCGTATTGATGATGGACAAATCGCGGATGCCGACGAGTGAAAGATGCAAAGTCCTCGGTATGGGTGTCGCGGTCAGCGTAAGGACATCCACAAGGGTTCTGAGCTTTTTGAGCTTCTCCTTATGGGTTACGCCAAATCGCTGTTCCTCATCTATAATGACCAGTCCCAGATCCTTGAACACGATATCTTTCTGCAGCAGACGATGGGTCCCGATAACGACATCCACAGTCCCCCTGTTTATTTCCTCCACAATTTCCCGCTGCTCCTTTTTTGTCTTCAAACGGTTCAAGACTTCCACGCGGATGGGATAGTCTTTCAATCTCCGGGAAAATGTCTGAAAGTGCTGTTCCGCGAGTATCGTCGTGGGGACCAGAATTGCTACCTGTTTTCCTTCCATGGCAGCACGGAAAGACGCCCTCAGGGCAACTTCCGTCTTCCCGAATCCCGCATCGCCGCAAACCAGCCTGTCCATGGGCTTTTCATGGCCCATGTCAAGAAGGACATCCTCGATGGATCTCGACTGATCGGGTGTTTCCTCGTATTCGAAGGTGGAACAAAATTCATCGTAAATCCTGTCGGGGGCCGAAAAGGCGTGGCCGTCCATAACCTCCCTCGCGGCGTATACGGAAACCAGTTCTTCCGCGACCTCACGGACGGACTTCTTGACCTTTTCCTTTACGGCTTCCCAGGAAGAGCCGCCAAGCTTGTCGATTCTCGGTGTGGCGCCTTCGGGGCCGATATACCTCTGTATCTGATCGAGCCGGTCTATGGGTATGTAGAGTTTGTCGCAATCCAGATATTCAAGGAGGAGGAAGTCGTTCTCGATTTCACTGACAACGAGTTTCTGCAGCCCCCGGTACACGCCGATGCCGTGGTCCGTGTGGACAGCATAATCCCCTTCTTTCAGATCGCCGAATGACTTCAGGAAGTATCCTTCCCTGACATGTCGCGCCCGCCTTCGCGGTATCTTCTTGCCGAATATCTCCTCTTCTGTAATCACAATCAGTTTCAGATCGGGAAGACGGAACCCTCCCGTCAGTTTGCCCTCTCTGATGACGAGACGCCCGCCCTCTCCGTGCGCTTCGACGTCTGCCGCGAAAGACGCCTTTGACCTGGTGACGGGCAGACTGTACTGTTCGAGGAGATGATCCAGACGCTCCACCTCTTCCTGCCCTGTTCCTAAGAATTGCACCAGATAGCCTTCATGAAGCCACTCCTTTATCTTTTCCGCGAGGGGCTTTAGCAATCCGTCTCCTTCATGCGGTCTCGGTGATGCGGGAGGCGGCCGCCAGTCCGCGTCTGTATGAATTTCTATATTTGAAGAAGCGGCGTCATCTTTGTCATGACGCGCATCCATGATATGCAGGCCTTCGAGGAATACTTTTTGAAAATTATCGTATTGCCTGAGAACAGTTTCATCTGTGAGATAAAAAGATTCCTTTTCTAAGTAGAATTTCTCCCCGCCGCGAGCCTTGAGCAGGAAACGGTCAATTGCGTTTTCAATGTCCCCTTGTGCCTTTTCGATTGCGGGCAAATCGTCAAAAATGAGAACGGAGCTCTCCGGGGCAAAATCAAGTAATGTCCCCAACGCGCCGGAGAGATTTTGTCTTCCCGCTTCTACCGGAGGCCCGGAAACGCTCCCTTCCTTTTTATTATCGAATGATTCGTAAAAGAGAGGCAGGTACATGGCATTCACGGAAGAGACGAGACCGTTTTCCAGCATCCCGACAAGGTTGGTCTTCACCATCCGGGGAAGTTCCAATTCGAGAGACCTGTACTTGATGTTTTCTATGGCCTGCTGTCTTCTCTCTTCAGAGAGGATCACTTCTCTCGCGGGGGTCAGCGTAAAATCCACCAATTCACCCGTGGACCGCTGGGAGGCGGGGTCATACTCCCTGATCGACTCCAGTTCATCTCCGATGAATTCCATCCTGACCGGCCGGAGAAGCGTGGGAGGGAAGATATCTATGATATGGCCGCGCAAGCTGAATTGGCCCGTTTCATCCGCAAGCGTTACCCTCTTGTAACCCCCCTGAGATAATTTCTGCACGAGATTATCCCTGTCTATCGTGTCTCCGATGGAAATTGTTTCAATATAGGCTTGGAGGATTTTTCGGGGTATGACTTTTTGCATCAAAGCCTTGAGCGGCACTACGACTACGGCCTGCTTTCCCATGATGAGTCTGCAGAGGATCTCCATGCGGGACAAATCCACATCCTGCTGAAAAGCCACTATGTCTGTCGAAAAAAAATCCCACGGTGGATACAGAAAGGCATTGTTTTCGCCGGCCGTGAAAAAGGAAATGTCCTGGTGGATATCCCTGGCTTCCTTCTCAGTGGGGGCAACCACGATCAGTGTCCTGTCCGTATGTTTGGAGATTAACGAAAGGAGGAAGGCCCTTGCCGAACCCCGAAGACCGCTGACAGTCAGTTCTTTCTCTTTCCCCCTTATTCCGCCAAACAGGGCTGTAAAGGGAGGACCGTCTAATTTTTTTTCTTTATTAATAATTTTTCTCACGTAAAAAACTCTGCGATCCCCTTCAACGGAGGGAGAAACTGCCGGATCGAAATTCTCCCATATAGTATGCACTCGTTTGTTAAATGGCAAGCATCGTCCCCGGGGCCTGCCGGCCGGAAAACCTCATCTATATCATACACATATTTTATTCAAGAACAAAGATGCCCACCTTAGTTATGTTAGCTAAAATTTAAAAGTG
>PLMX01000188.1 GCA_003142635.1 Syntrophaceae bacterium
ACTTATTAATGTCGTTTGCTATAGATTCAAAATATAAAAAATCCACAATCAAGGAGTCAGTTTATGAAAACCAGTCGCAGAAATTTTTTGAAAACTACAGGTGCTGCTATCGTGGCAGGCACGGTGGGCACATTGGTAAGCAGCAATGTTCTTGCAGGTGCAGGTCTCGGGGCGGGAGTGAAGGCAGCGCCGGGTGAGATGCCCAAGGGTATCACATTTCTCACTATCAGTAAAAAAGGTGAATACAGCCTCGGGGTGAAAACTGAAAAAGGCATCCTCGATGTCAAGGCCGCATCGAGGGTATTTAAGAAGAGAGTGCCGACAACTATCGACGGCGTGCTTCAGTTTGGGGACCGCGGGCTGACCGCGTTGGTGCAGACTGCGCTCAGCAGCGATAAAACACCCGGTGTGTTTCTGGATGAGAACAAGATAGAGTTTGGCCCCTGTGTGACGAATCCGGAAAAGATCCTGTGCCTCGGTTTTAACTATCGGAAGCACGCCATTGAGACGGGCACGCCTATCCCCACCTCGCCCGTGCTCTTTACCAAGTGTAACAACGCGCTCAACTATCATAATGGTGTTATCAAGCTGCCGACCAATGTAGCCACGAAGTTCGACCACGAAGTGGAACTGGTGGTGGTCATGGGAAAGACCGCCCACCGGGTGAGTGAGGCGGACGCACTCTCTTACGTATTCGGCTATTGTACAGGCAACGACTTCAGCGCCCGCGACCTGCAGTACAAGACCAGCCAGTTCCTGCTCGGGAAGAGTTGCGACGGCTTTGCCCCAATCGGCCCGTACCTGGTAACGGCAGACCAGATTCCTGACCCCAACAAACTAAAGCTGGAGTGCTACGTGAACGGCGAGCGGCGCCAGTCCAACAACACAAGTGATATGATCTTCAACGTGAAAACAATTATTAGCTATGCCTCGCAGCACTTCACTCTGAAGCCCGGCGACATATTCTTCACCGGCACACCTGAGGGTGTAATCAACGGCAAGCCAAAGGACAAGCAGGTGTGGCTCAAGGCCGGCGATAAGCTCACCACGGTCATAGAAAACCTCGGTGAATTAAAATTTACTCTCGTGTGAAAGAGGAGAAGAAGAGGGCGGGCAATCCCCGCCCTCATTCCGGCGCATCCAATAATAGCCAAACAAAGAGAGCTGATTGCCAGGTAACCCGCACCCGCGAGGGGATGCGCTGCACGGCGCGTCTCTCGCAGGGCTCAGAAGCAGGCTTGATCATCTATTTGATGTGATTCCGGCGGAAGCGCTCCGGGTTGGTGTGGGGAAGAAAAAGAGCCGCAGTGTACTCATTCATATAAGACGGGTCCGTTGTGAGCTCCAGATATGTCATCCGCCGGGCGTGCCGGCGCTGCCTTTCCCGGTGCTTCTCCGATACGAGGGCCATGCGGCTTCCCGCAAGAGAGGCGTTACCGATAAAATGAAACCGCTCCTGCGGTAGATTCGGAAGGAGGCCGATCGCTGTGGCTGCACCGAGTTCCAGAAATCGTCCGAACCCGCCCGCGATGTAAACCTTCCCCAGATTGTGGAATTCCATATCCACCTGCTTGAGCATAAGCGCACAGGCGGCATATAACGCGGCTTTCGCGCGGATGATGTTCTCGATGTCATGCTCGTCGATGACAATGGCCCGGCCCGTGGCGCTCTCCTTCGCAAAGACCAAGGTATAGGCGGCCTGGCGGCCGTTGATTTGAATGGCTTCCGAAGGTGCGGAGCGTTTCAGTTTACCGGCGGCGTCGATCCAGCCCTTTTCGAGAAGTTGAGCGAGAAGCGATATCATACCGGAGCCGCAGACGCCGCGGGGCCTGACCTGTCCGATGGTCCGGCATGTCGCCAGTCCCGTTGCCGTGTCTACCTCCACTTTTTCGATAGCTCCGCGAGAAGCTCTCATGCCGCATTTGATCCCGCCGCCTTCAAAAGCCGGTCCGGCGGAGCAGGCGCACGTCAGAAGAAATTCCCTGTTGCCTATGACTACCTCGCCGTTTGTGCCGATATCCATAAAGAGACAGACTTCGTCGCTGTCGCTGGATAAATCCGTGCAGAGGATGCCCGCGGTGATGTCTCCGCCTACATAGCTTCCCACGGCCGGCGAGATCATGACAGGCGCAGGGGAATTGATTGCGATGCCGACCTCCGACGCGGCGAGGAAGGGCACAGCGAGAACCGTCGGTGTATATGGTGCGAGCCGTATGTATTCAGGCTTCAGACCGAGGAGGAGATGTATCATAGTCGTGTTGCCGGATACCACGGCGCAGGCGATTTCAAAATTGTCCACCTGGTCATGACGGGCCGACTGCTCTATGAGACGGTTGATAGTCCGAAGCACGCGATTGCGGAGTTCTTCCCGGCGGTCCGGCCGGTGTGCATAATCGATGCGGCTGATGACGTCGAGACCGCAGGCAAGTTGGCTGTTATAATCGGTGCACGTGGAGAGGACTTTCATATTGGAGAGATCGACCAACTGCACCGCAACTGTTGTCGTGCCTACGTCAACAGCGACCCCATAGTGCCTGCCCGTGCTATTTTTTGCTTCAAGAGCCGTGACCTGGTATCTTCTGCTTACACTGGAATTATAATCTGAGGGATACATCTGTGCGGATGGGCTTTCCCTGGTAAGCGTGACGGTCATATTCCCGGCCGCGGCCCGCAAGGCATCGGCTAAATGACGGAGGACAGCGAGAGGAACAATGATCTCTTCCTTGCCAAACTGCCGCTGCAGGGTGCGCGTGAGACGGTCAAGATCAGACAGGCCGTCGGCCTTCTGCGCGGGCGGGACGGAGACGTTTATCTTTTCAGTCAATGGACGGCAGTCATCCGGAGTCGGCAGCAAGGCCGCATCGATAAGCTCCATGCCATCATCGTCGCTGAACTGACCGCCGAAACGTCCGGACTGGTCGGGCACCTCAACGACAACATCGGAATCATTTATAGATGTCCGGCAGGTTGGGACAAAGCCCTGATCGATTTCCGCCTGAGTCAAAACGCCGAGGCTTTTGCTATCAACTTGTCCGGAGACGATGCGCACGGTGCAGTTGCCGCATGTACCTTTGCCGCCGCAGGGGGCGTCGATTTCCACACCGGCGCGGCGCGCCGCGTCGAGCAGCGTTGCACTTGCCTGTACATCGATTGTGATCCCGGCTGGCTGAAAAGTTATAAGAGGCATGGGCAATAAACAGATGCAAAAGTCAAAATGCAAAATTAAAAAGTCAAAATTCAAAATTTTAAAGAAACAACATTTAAAGTCACCTTTTAGACTTTACATTTTTTTTCGATGTTATAATAGATTTTCCTACGATTCTTGATAGCTCATTACATTCACATGAAAAACTTTCTATTTTCATCTTTTCGCCTAATTCTGCTTTGCAAAGCAACTTTAACCAATATTAAGTTTCTTTTACTTCCTTCAGTACGATCTGAAGCTTATGAACAAAATCGGCTTTACTTTCTGCACTACGCGCTTCTTCATAATTAGCGCCGCATGAGGTTACGGAACGTGTTAATTGTTTTGCAATATGGACCTCTGCATATGATTTGTTCATTTGCCCGAAAAGTTTAATGCCATCAACAGCAAATTGAAGAAATCTCTGAAATAAACCATGCTTTCTCGAGTTATCATCTTCCATACGTGCTTCTGCCTTTTGCACTTTGCCTTTTTACTTTTGTGTTTTTATTGTTGCCTTTTGCATTTTGATAAAGCTTTCTATGTCCGCTGCATCCTGGGGGCCGACAAGCACCTTCCAGCCCGGCAGGTTTTCCTCGAGTTCACCGCTGATCTGGGCGACGTAGCCGGGAATGACGATCTCGCGCGTGGTTACCTGCTTTTCCAGACCCACATCCTTTACGAATTTGGCGATGGACGCGCCGGAAAACTTCCCCGCTGCCCAGGCCGTAAGCACGCTCATTCCCTCGCATTCCGGGACGACCAGCCAGCCGCTGGTGCCGCTGTTTTCTATTTCTCCTGAGACGGTGAAATAAGTGAGGGAGAAATTGGTGGTTACGAATACCGGAGAATCGGGACGGGGTTCGCCGATGGGATAGACCTTGGGCTCAACCTGGATGGGCTTCTGGGGATCGGTGTAGACATTGAGGCGAAGCGTCATGAGTGCGGCCAGGAGGGCGGGATCGAAAACAGGCAGAACGCAGATACCGCCGTATTTGTCGATTTCAGTGATCGCTCCGGCAGCTATTTCCAGCAGATCAGCGCGCTGGTTTAGGAAGCGCAAAAAGGGATACCCGAGGGGCTTGACGGCGTCTTTCAGGGCGGCACGGCGGATAGCTGAGTTCGTCTGGAACTGTTCGGCGAGAGACGACGTCTGAAACTGGAGCAGTATATCCTGGAAGCCGGTCTCCCGGAGCTTCGCGGCGGAGCGATAGAGGCTGTCCAGGTCCGGGGCCGTCACAGCGAGGATGTGGTTATTTGCCGCCGCGATATTATGCAGCTCATCCAATGTTTCCGGCGTGGCGGCAGCGAGGACGCTGCGTGATCCTTTTACGGCAATTGCGGCGGCCTTCAATGCCGCGGGGCTCTCGCTCCGGACCACCAGAGGCAGGCCGGTTGTTTCCCAGGCTCTTTTGGCAAGCGCCACAAATCCGTTCACATCCGCGCCCCTCTGGGTCACCGCCGCCATATCGATTCGGAAAGTCTCCCCAACTCGCTCCATGCGGTATTCGTGGACGGTCGTGAGCGTCTCTTCAATCATGGAGGAAGAATCGGTATCATTGATATTGACGGCAAGAGCAGTCTGATGGAAGAAGGTCTTTTCGTGCCGGTAAAGGACGGTCTCCTCGCCCAGCTTCAGCATCCGGTCCGGCCCCAGCGCAATGCCGCGCACGGGCGGCTCGCTGGCCGCGCCGAGTATCTGGATGGCGTCTTCGGAGGCATAAGGGCATTCGGCAATCTCGGCCTTCTTTGCCGCAAGCTTCATGGCAAAGGCCATGCACGTATTGGAACCGCATTCCCTGCAATTCGTTTTGGGAAGCAGTTTCTGAATCTGTAAACCAGTCAGAGCCATCATACACTTCGGTAAATGCAAATGTTAAAATGCAAAAATCAAAGTAAAGAACCCCGTGCTTCCGCACGGGGCATTAAAACTCAAAATCTAACTGCTTAGGAGTTTTTTCTTCATGTCTATGATACTGTATATACCTCTTTATCGTATCACTGGTTACTTTGTCTCCAACGGTCCTGACAAAATATCCATCTTCCCAAAATTCTCCACCCCTCAGTTCTCTCTTTACCTCCGGATATCTCACAAAGATCTCTCGGGCACTCACACTCTTCACAATCCTCACTATCTCTCCAACAGAAGATCTGGGTGGTATACTCGTAAATATGTGCACATGATCCTCCGCTATCTCACAGTCTCGTGCTGCCAATATCTCTTGAAACAGTTCCTTTACCGCATCGCGTACCTTTTCTTTCAATATCCACTTGCGATACTTCGGTGCCCATACAAGAGGATATCTTGTATCATAGACTGCATGGCTCATTCGTTTGAGGCTCATGCAGTCTATTATACTCAATTCCTAAAGAAAGGAAACCCTTTCTTCCCCGCGCTTCCGCACGGGGTATCCAGGGTTTGTTTTTCATGAAAGATGGCATTGTTACTTAAATTTGCATTTTTCACTTTTCATTTTGCATTAGTGTTTTGATCGTCTTTTTCAGCGCCATCGCCGCTTCGGGGTGATACATGATGAGAAGGTCGGCGCCGGCGTAAAGAAGGCTCAGCGCCGTGGAGAGTTCCCAGAGGGCAGCGCGTTTCTCCAGATTACCCCATGCCGGGAAAGCGGACTCCAGAGCCTTGTACTCCTTGATCCTGGCGCACTCCTGCCCGGGTGAGACGATCATCGGCGCCGCCAGCATCCGGTCTCCGTCCAGCCCCGCCAGGCGACTGCGCTCCATGACCGAATACGTGTATTCGATTCCATAGCCGGTTGCGCCCGTCATGGGGTCCATGATGATGCGCTCCGGCTTGATATCCATGTTGGTAAGCAGGATGTTCAACTGCTTCCCGATGTTCACATCGATGGGGCTCTGAGCGACGACGCAGTGGCCGTAGGCAATGGCCGCCCCGGCGATGGTGCGGTAGTTGTCCTGCTCCACCCAGTTGAAAAGTAGGTTCTCCCCGGCGCAGGCCCGGGCAACGGACTTCAGGACTTCGTTGTTTTTTTCGTAATGGCTGTGGCCGGTGACGATCAGGGGCACATCGACAGCCGCCAGTACCTCTTTGACAAGGCTGACGGCTTCCTCGGGAGCGCGATTTCCCTTCTCGGGATGCGTTCCGTCGAGACGCACGCTGATGAGATCGGCGCCGTATTTTTCCACGCAGACGCGTGCCATCTCAGCCGGGCGGTTCAGGAGATCGCCATAGATGTTTCGGAGGACGGCGGGATACTTTTCCGAGATTACATCAAAGACTTCCATGGCCACAAGTGGACGGTTCGGCATTGCACCTTCCCAGAGGTGGAAGGGCATGCAGTTCGCGCCGCCGACTTTCAGTGTATGGCCGCGGGTGCCGCCTGTCTTCTTCGTAGCGCCGAGCGTGACCTGCCAGATGGGAACATCGCAGGTTTGCAGGCAGACGGGAAAAGCGGTGACTATGTCGAAGAGACCGCTCGTGGCAGGGCCTGTGATCATTTCCTCGATGGGCGGAACTCTCTCCTCCCTTGTCTCCGCAGGTGCTGACGCCGTTTCCTGCGCTTCCACAGGACGCGCCTCGGATGCCAGTCGCTCTTGCGGTGTGGGTGTCGGCAGTGCGTAAACGGCCATATCGTCCATTTTTAGCGCGGGGTGGCCGATGTTTTCCATGAATGCCCGAATGGCATGCGCATCGACGCCCACTTCCTCATCGGCGATCTTTTCTAAAAGGTCCGGCGCTCCCTGCTCGGCAAAGCGTTTCGAAAGATCGGGAGCGAGGAGTTCCTTGAGCGCTTTCGGCATCCAGACGATGCGTTTAAATCCGCCTTCTGCAGCAAGAAATTTTTTTGAGGTCAGGAAGACCTTTCCCACGCCCATGAACCCGGGAGTCTGCTGTCCGCCGCCCACATTGCCGGCGAGGCTCGAGAAGGTCATCCCCACGGGCGTGTCTCCCAGATATTCACGGTTGACGATCATGACGCCGTTGCACTCGGGAAGATAGGCGATGATCGCCTCGAAACAGCCGCAGCTCGTCATGGGCCTGTCCATGAGGGAATAGCAGCAGAACTCCGGCACGGTCTTGTGGCTGCTTAGATAAACGTATTCATTGATGCCCCGAAAGACGCCCTTCACAGGATCGATGGCTTGACCTTTCTTGACGGGCTGGTTCGGCCCGGTCTCATTGATCTCGTAGGCGGCCTTGCCGTCGAGCCAATTGTAGGCCCCGCAGAGCCCGAGGCGCTCCGGCGTGATGATGCAGACATGATTGGGTGCGAAGGACTGGCAGAGGAGACACGAGTAAAAAGTATCTACTGCTTCATCCGTCATGGCCTCGAGACGGCGGTTTCGCTCGTCATAGATTCTTCGGGCCACGGCGAGGCGACGTTCCACTTCCGCCGCATCCGTAATGATTGTCACCGTGACCTTGTCCACGATGGCCGGGTAGTCGGAGATGAACTTTGCATGGATGATCTCGCCATAGTGGCGGAGCCGCAGCCCGCGTGCAAAGCTGCTCTTCGAGATGCGCGTCCAGACGATATCGCGCTGGCCCATGTGCCAGATACCTTCGGCGCCGTTGACGAGGTGGTGGATCTGCCTTTCGAGGATAGGCTCAAAATCGGACTGCATCTTCCGGCCCGCAACCTCGACCCAGATGGCAAGCGGGAGCGTACTTCCCGGCACCACCTCGTCTATATCGGGCCCGATGATTTCGATCTCGCCGTCGTTGATCTGATCCATATCCACGCTGGTTACGAATTCAAAGGCGGTGGTCAAATTTCCGCCGAATTCCACGTGGGCATCGGCCCTGCGTATCAGTTCGCCTTCGAAGGCCGGCCCGTAGGGCACGGGGACGGGCACTTTGGTGACCTTGATCTTGCAGCCCCGCACCTCGAGGGCCCTCTCCACCATTGTCTCGTAAAGCACGGAGGAGACGACATGCTCGTAGGTGCAGACGCCCGTGGGCAGGATCTCCGGTATGTCGGTGTCAGCGATGACTGGGAAACCATAGTTGATGGCGCCTGCGGCTATGGCGTACTTGTCGGGAGTGACCTCGCCCAGGGCAAGGACGAAGGCAAAGATGCGGGTCTTGTTGTACTTGAGATTCCGTTCGTAGTCGCCGGGCTGCACGCCGCCGAAGGAGAGGGCCACACGGTTGGCGAATCCCAGGGCATAGATGAGGGCGGAGATATCCGCACCGAATGGAATGAGGCGCGTCGGCCATCCTAACTGAACGCCTTCTTCGGCCAGCTGTTCCGCAAAATGCCTGCCGTCCGTGCCGCCCGCCATGAAGACATAGAGGTTCTTCTCCTGAAGCTGCCGGGCGATAGTGACTGCGATTTCATTGGTCGGAGCCGCACCGGTGATGGCGGCGAAGCCGGGGGCCGTGCCGTCCACGAATTCGATGCCTCTCTCACGCAGGATGACGTCGTTGGCCGCGCCGAGCCATATTCCCTCCACAGGGTCGGGTCCGACGGCGTATTTGCACGCCTCGATGATCTCACAGGCGAAGAGCGACGCGACGCCTGCATCAAGGGCGCCTCCCAAGTAGGGAAGCCATACCGCCTCGGCGGGGCGCATGGGTAGCAGTTCTTTCGCCTGACGAAGGATCGGCCGCAGTTCTCCGAGTGTCCGGACAGCCTCACCGGTGAAGGAATAGATAATAGGAAGGAAATAGGCGGTACCCGGAAAGGCCGCAGGCCATGTCTCTCCCCTCTTGCTGATGGCGTGATTCAGGCGGTCTTCCGCTTTTCCGATCCAGTCCCTGGCCCCGTCAATGGCGCTCGCGCAGATGATCTTAGACATCGAGCTTCCTCCGGTCTTCCATGTCGTAGAGCTTGCGCTCGGCCTTGCGGTTGATCCCGAGGCGCTCGCGTTTTCTATCGAGAAGATCGATCACCATATCGGCGGCCCGGAGAGGGTCTTCGCAAACGTGGAAGGAGGCGTTGAAAAGTTCGCGAGTCTCCTCATTGAGGAAGCGCGTGACATTATCGGAACCGGCTACATGGAAGGGATGTCCGAGCACAACGTCGATGCCGGAAGCTACAAAATAGCAGGCGATGGCCACTGCCTTTTCACTCATCCATTCGGGGGCCACACCGACAGCGGGGATTTGCGAAAGGTCGTCGCCCAGGCCGCCCTCGAGGACTACTTCCGTGCCGGCCTCGAGAATGCGTGAGTTGTCCACGCAGCTTCCCATGTGGAGGACCGGCGGCATTCCGATTGCCTCGCAGACCTCGCGGAGTCCCGCGCCTGCGGCTTCGAGCGCCGCTTCCGGTCGGAGCATTCCTTCTTTCGCCGAAGCGATGGCCGCGCAGCCGGTCTTCAAGACGAGTACGTTTTGTCCGATCAATGCCCGCGTCAGGGTGTTGATGTAGGCGTCCACCTGCATCCGCGGATTGTTACAGCCGACGATACCGACGATGCCTTTGATCCTTCCCTGGATGACTGCGTCGTTGAGCGGACGGAAGGATGCACGGAAGCGGCCGCCGAGCATGTACTTGATGGCGTCCACGCTGAAGCCGGCCACGAGCGGGGTCTTGACGTCCGGGATGAAAACTTTCCCGGGATCGCGGTTCTTGAAATTGTCGATGGCGCGGCGCATCAGGACATTTGCCGTGGCAAGCGGGTTCTCGCGGTTGAGTGTAATATGCGTCGTCCCGACTGTCTTGGCGATATCCGACGTGGAGATGATTTCCGTGTGATAACTCCGCGCGACATCGGGGAGGCTCGGCATGCAGCATTGCACATCGACAAGCATCATTTCCACCGCGCCCGTCACGATGGCGAGTTCCTGCTGGGGGAAGTTTCCGGCCACGGGAATGCCGTGCCGCATGAGTATCTCGTTCGCCGTGCAGCAGATGCCGGCCAGGGTGATCCCCGCTGCGCCGGCCTCTTTCGCATATGCCTGCATTGCGGGATCGCGTGCGGCGATGGCCAGCATCTCCGGCAGTTCCGGCTCATGGCCATGGACGACGATATTGACCGTATCTTTCCTGAGCACGCCGAGGTTGGCCTCGCTCCGCACGGGCGAGGGAGTGCCGAAGAGGATATCCGAAACCTGTGTGGCGATACGCGACCCGCCCCAGCCGTCGGCCAGGGCCGTGCGGAAGGCCTGGAGAAGGATATTCCGGTAATCATGATCCACGCCCATATGCGTGCGGTGGAGAGATTCGACGACCATCCGGTCAATGCCCAATGGTGTTACGGACTGGCCCCGCCAGATAGCCTGCTGCCTGACCGGTGAAAGACGGAGCGTCGAAAGAGTATCTTCTTGAAGCATGAATTCCTTGAGGAGAAGATCGGCAAGCTCGAGGGCGACAGCTTCTTTTGTGCGTCCCGCCTCCTCAATGCCATAGCTTTTCGCTATACGCCGGAGCGCTCTTTCATCACGAATCACGTAATCGGCAATACGGCCTTCCGCCGCCTGTTTCAGAAGGAGGACAAGATGGCGGCCGTGATCGGAGTGGGCAGCCGTTCCCCCGGCCACTTCGCGGAGAAAATTACGGGCCACAATCGTGTCTGCATCTGCACCGCAGACGCCGCGCGGGGCCTTGCTCGTAATCCGGCAGGGGCCCATGTAGCAGATCCGGCAGCAGAGGCCTTCAGCGCCGAACCGGCAGGGGGTCTGCTGTGCATCCAGGCGGGTGAAGCAGGTGTCTATGCAGTCCCGCTCCGCCTTGATCAGTGTTTCCAGCGACGCCTTGTCCCATACGCGATCTTCAGGTTTTATTGTTTTTTTGGTCATCAGAAAAAACTAATTAAAAATGCAAAAGTCAAACCGCAAAATGTAGGCAAATACAAAAGTCAAAATATAAAATGCAAAATGGAGAAACAATACCTATTTTGAAAAGGCGATTTTTTCATCGATTGTTATATTTTTGCATTTTGCACTTTACACTTTGCATTATACCATTTCCAATATCCTGTCCATTCCGGTTAAGACCGGATTTTGTGGTGAAAGGTGTCTCAGATTCCCGTCCTGCTCCGATATATTAAAGATATCTTCATCTGCCGGAAGGCCCATGATGATATCGGCGCCTGTGGCTCTTCCGAGCTCTTCCGCACCAGCGGGCAACTCTTTACGCCGCAGCCGGTTAACGACAATGGCGAGGCGGCCATAGGCGATCTCCATCTCGCCTGCCAAAGCATGAAGCCTCCTTACAGTCTCGAAGCCGCGGATGGTCGGATCGGTAACCATTATGAGGAGACTTACTTTATTGACAATGCGTCTCGAGAGATTTTCCAGGCCCGCTTCGTTATCGAGGACCACATAGGGATACTTACTTGCCATCGCACTGAGAACGGCCTTCAGTACGTTGTTGGCATAACAATAACAGCCGGGCCCCTCGGAGCGCCCCATGGCAATAAGATCGAAATCATCACTCTCGACCAGGCTCTCGGCGATACGGAGTTCGAGAAAACGTTTCTTATCCATGCCGCGCACTGTGCCGTCCTGGTTGAAATTCCGGGCGTCTTCGCGGACGCCGCCCACGGTCTTCGCCACGCTGATACCCAGCGCCGCGTCGAGGCAGGAATTGGGGTCCGCGTCTACGGCCAGCACCGGTCGGCATCCTCGCTGAAGCAGGCGCATTACCAGAAGCGCCGCCACGGTCGTCTTCCCGACACCGCCTTTACCTGCTATTGCAATAAGTCTGCTCATAACGGGGCCTCAAGGTTCGTGAGGATGTTTTCGAAGCAGTGAAGCAAATCGTCCGGAAGACCGTCGAGCACGGAGCGGCCGACCCGGTCGGCACGGCGGAATTCCTCACGGTAGGGAATAACCCCGATGAATTTATTTTGCGGAAAGGCGTCCCGGATAAACCGCACATCCTCCGGGCCTGTTACTTTATTTGCTACAAGGCGGATATCCTGAAGTCCGATATCGTGAGCCAGGCGGAGAATGCGCCTTGTGCTGTCCACGGCGCGCTGGCCCGGCTCGATAACGATTATCATCCTGTCCACGCCGCTCGCCGTGGCACGGCCGAGATGTTCCACACCCGCCTCCATATCCATCACGAGGGCGTCGTCTTTGTACAAGACGAGATCCGTAACGAGGGCGCGCATCAATACATTTTCCGGACAGGCGCAGCCGCCGCCTCCGCGGTCAACGGCGCCGAGGATGAGGAGCGCCGCACCCTTATGATGGTACGCAAAGCTGTCAGCAATGTCGGAGACGTCCGGATTGAGTTTGAATATCTGCCCGTACTGGCGGACTTCCGCTCCGGTTCGCTCCTCAATCAGTGCTGCTTGACGCGATATGGGGATAAGCTTTTCCTGTTCGGAGGCGGGGATTCCGAGGGCGGCCGCAAGATTGGCGTCCGGGTCGGCGTCTACTGCCAGGACCTTCCGGCCGCGGCGGGCCATGAGGAGGACAAGAGCGGCGGCCAGCGTGGATTTGCCGGCGCCTCCTTTTCCAGAGATAGCAAGTTTCATAAGTTAACTCAAAATGCAAAAGGCGATTTAAAAGGCAAAAGGCAAAACGCAAATTTTAAAATTATTCATGCTGTTAAATTTTGCATTTTAACTTTTGCACTTTGCATTATTTATACTTTTCTTTCATAAAGGCGGAGAGCGCCGCCAGCCTGTCATATACCAATTCCGCTTCCTCAGTCGTCAGGGAACCTGTGCCGCAGGAAGGTGTTAAGACGGCCTGATCGGCAATAAAACTCTTGTCGATACCCTTGGAAGCAAGGTGATCCATCACGCCTTCAAGGCGAAGGGCAAGACTCTCCACGGTCTCACTCTTTATGAGCGTCGATGTAGGTACGATTCCCCAGGCAAGGGCGCCGCCTCTTGTGAGAAAATCCTTGACGGCCGCGGCATACATGGCGATAGTCTCGCCATACTGAAATGCGTCGAAGTTGATGATATCCACGCCGGCGTCGATAGGGATGCTCCATTCGGTATTGCCGCAGCAGTGCATGCCCGCGATGCCCCCGTCGGCATGAATCGCATCCACCATGTCTTTCAGAAGATGAATCACATCGTCACGGCGGACGGACACATAAGTGGAACTGCCGAAGGCCGAGAGGATCGGCTCATCGATGAAGCATATCACCTGCTCTGCGAACGGTTTGAACAGCTGGAGCTGCCAGCGGGAGATCATTGCGAGCGTCTTGACGATCATGTCCCGGAATTCTTCATTATAATATATCGCACGCTTTTTTTCGTCCACTACCGTGAGCGCAAAGCTGCAGGGGCCTGTAACCTGACATTTTACGAAAGGCAGCTTTGTGCCGCGCATGCGCAGTTTCTCCTCCAATGCATAAATCCCGCGGGAAAAGGCCGGGCTGACGGCCACTGTCGTGAAGTCGCCGCTTCCCTCTTCCGGGTCCATGGCCAGGAGGTAGGTTTCGTAGAATTGGGCAAAGGCTTCAGAATAATCGCCTGACGTATCGAAATAAAGGCGGTTCTTTTCCCGGTCGATAACAGCGCACGGCATATGTTCGGAATACTGGATCTCCATCTGCTCATTTAAGCCGAGCCTCGGCAATTGCGGCCAGTGCGGAGCAGACGGCAGTCTGGAAAGGATCAGGTCGACGGCGCGCATCGGATCATTGAAAGGCATACTGCCGATCGCGGTCGCGAGAAACTTCGGTCTAACGAGCATCGAAAGCTAACTCCTCTATCATTTTACATTTTGCATTTTGTACTTAGGGTAGTATAGGAAAAGCGGCAATGTCTGTCAAAACAATCTTGATACGGGATGGAGCGGGAAGGGCGGGCAATTCCGTTGCTGCTGCAGGCCAAATTTTCGGGCCTTCGGCGTCCACCGTATCTGATCACTTAGGGACGTCACGCATCTCCGGGGGCAGTGATGCCCGTGATATTCCCGTCGTCGTCGATATCGATGTGATAAGCGGCGGGCGCTTTCGAGAGACCCGGCATGCGCAGTATTTCGCCGGTTACGGGGATAAGGAAGCCCGCGCCTGATGCTATCTTGATTTCCCGCACGGTGACAATGAAGTCGCTCGGCAGTCCCAGAAGGCTGGGATTGTCGGAAAGAGACTGCTGCGTCTTGGCGATGCAAATCGGGAGCTTGTCGAAGCCGAATTTCTTGATGAGATCGAGATTCCGCTTCGCAAGCGGCTGGTAGTCGATGGAAACGGCGCCGTAGATCTTGCTTGCCACGGTGAATATCTTGTCTTCCACCGGCTGATCCCACCTGTAGAGGGACCGGAAATGGCCGGAGGCCTGCGCGATGATCTCCGCCGTCTTCTCTGCGAGCTCCAGGCCTCCCTCGCTGCCGAGACGGAAGATGTCGACAGGCGCGATATTCATCCCTTCATCCTCCGCGGCCTTCACGACGGCCTGTATCTCCGCGTCCGTATCGGAGGGGAAACGGTTCAGGGCTATGATGCACGGGACGTTGAACTTATCGATGTTTTCATAGTGTTTCCTCAGATTGGCCATTCCGAGGACGGCCACACGGGGGTTGGACTCGTTGAGGGCATCGGCGGGCACACCGGCGTGATATTTCAGGGCGCGAACCGTTGCCACCAGGACGACGATGCGGGGATTAAAATTCCCGTACGGGGCCACGATGTCGAAGTATTTTTCCGCGCCGAGGTCAAAGCCGAACCCGGCCTCGGTAACAACGTAATCGGCGAGGCGGAGCGCCAGGTCTGTGCCTATGACGCTGTTTGTCCCCTGGGCGATGTTGGCAAAAGGGCCGCCGTGGACGATGGCCGGCACGCCCTCTGTAGTCTGCACCAGATTGGGAAGAAGGGCATGCTTCAGGAGCGATGTGACTGCGCCCTCGATCTTGAGGTCTCTCGTGACGACCGGCTTATCGTCGTATGTAAAGCCGACGAGGATCTTTCGTATCTTCTCCTTCAGTTCCGCATAAGACTGGGAGAGGCAAAGAATCGCCATGATCTCGCTTGAAGGAACGATATCGAAGCCGCTCTCGCGGGGTACGCCGTTTGTGGAGCCGCCAAGGCCGATGACGATATCCCGGAGGGATCGGTCGTTCATATCCATCACGCGACGCCAGGTGATCTTGCGCGGATCGATGTTCAGGGGGTTGCCGTGGAATACCGAGTTGTCAATGAGGGCCGACAGGAGATTGTGGGCGCTCTCCACCGCAGGAAAGTCATTCGTAAAGTGAAGATTAATGTCATCTGAGGGAAGCACACATGAAAGGCCGCCGCCGGTGGCGCCGCCTTTGACGCCGAAGACAGGCCCGAGGGACGGCTCACGGAGCGTGACTATCGTTTTCTTTCCGAGCCTGGCTAAGGCCTGCGCGAGGCCGATGGAGACGGTTGTCTTTCCTTCGCCCGCGGGTGTGGGGGTCATCGCGGAGACGAGGATCAGCGAGGCATTCGCCCTGCGTTCGAAGCGCCTGATTGCCTCGATCCTGACCTTGGCCTTGTAGCGCCCGTAACACTCCAGATCATCTTCCGCCAGCCCGATGGATGCGGCGATTTCGCAGATCGGCTTCATGCACTCGCCGGCACGTTTTGCTTTCACTTTCTTCATAGCTACTTGTTGATCATCGCGTCGAAGCGTATATCAATATTGTACTCGTCACTGATACGGTTGATGGCGTTCTTGAGGTCGATAATCTTTACGGCCGGCGGCAGGGAAAAATAGCAGACCATTTGAAAGACGTTGGCGCCCGTCGCGGGATCATGGTCAACGTTGGTAGATATCTCTTCGATATTGATCCCCCTCTCATGAAGCACCTTACAGATTTGATGGATGATTCCCGGACGGTCGATGGATATGGCGATGAGCTTGTACGGGATCGACGGGAGGACCTCCCTGTGGAGAGGCGCCTTCGTCTTCCGGATGTAAATGTCGAGCCCGGTATTCTGACGGAGGCTGTCCATATCCTTGATCAGTCCTTCGATATTTTCGCTCTTGCCCGAGGTCAGGATGACCATGCCGAATTCATTTCCTAGCACGCAGCCACGCGAGCGCTCGATGTTGATGCCCCGCGCCGAAAAAAATTCCGCGATTTCTCTCACCAGACCGGGACGGTCCGGCCCCATGGATGAAAAGACGACATATGATCTCATAAGTCAACTCCGTAATTTTTTTCGTTCAGTTACAAGATATCTTAAGCCTGCCGCAAATTGCCTCCAGAAGGATCATCACGTGCCGTCGTAAAACAACTCTGCGATATGCCGGGCACGGGAAGCCTAAGGAAGGCGACTTGACTTCGTCATATAGCCGTAACACGGCAAAGTGTCAAGGAAAAGAGGAAGGTGTGCCAATTAAGAATTAAAAGTG
>PLMX01000062.1 GCA_003142635.1 Syntrophaceae bacterium
ATACAATGCCAACCCTGCATCCTTCGGGGAAGCCCTCAAGACTCTGAAGGACTTGAAGGGAAATCAGAAGAGCACAGTAATTATGGGTGACATGCTTGAGCTCGGCGATCAGGCGGAGGCGATGCATGAAGGTATCGGGAGTCTTATGGCAGACACTGGGGTGGACACCATGTACCTCAGAGGAAGGCTCTCCCCGGCGACGGCAGCGGGGGCGTTGAAAGGAAATATGTCAAAGGGAAAGATTATTTTTTTTGAAACCCCGGATGAAATCATGGACCGTATCACCTCTCACATCAGGAAAGGTGACTGGATACTCGTTAAAGGATCACGGCGGACAAGAATGGAACAGGCTGTAGAAAAGATTATTGAAGCCTTTGGCATTGAGGAAAGCGGAGGAAGGAAATGAGAGGAGCCGTAAAATGATCTATCATCTCTTATATCCCCTGCACGACAAATTCTCCTACTTCAATGTCTTTCGCTACATCACGTTCAGGACGATATATGCTACCGTTACGGCTCTCTTGATCTGCTTTGTCGTCGGTCCGTGGCTGATCAAGAAACTCCAGTCCCTGCAAATCGGCCAACCCATAAGGAACGATGGCCCGGATACACATCTTGCGAAGAAGGGAACTCCCACCATGGGAGGCATACTCATCATTTTCTCGATCGTCATTTCCACCCTCCTCTGGGCCAACCTGACAGTCGATTACGTCTGGCTTGTTATCATGGTCATCGTCGGCTATGGACTGATTGGATTCATGGACGACTATAAGAAACTCACACACCAGGACAGCCGGGGAATTCCGGGAAAGGTCAGGCTCGCAGGCGAAATCGCGATAGCCTTGTTTGTCAGCACCATCCTGTATCTCAAGCCGGGCTTCACTTCAAGTGTGACGATTCCCTTCTTCAAGACTGCGCTCCCCGACCTTGGATGGGGATATGTAGTATTCTCGACATTCGTCATTGTCGGGGCCGCCAACGCCGTGAACCTCACAGACGGCCTCGACGGCCTTGCCATTGGTCCTGCAATTACATGTTTCATGACGTATCTTCTCTTTGCCTACTTTGCCGGCAACGTGAGGATTGCAGGCTACCTGCAAATCCCCTATGTCGCGGGTACGGGGGAGCTTGCCATAGTGTGCGGCGCCACCGTGGGCGCCGGCCTTGGCTTTCTCTGGTACAATTCCTACCCCGCCCAGGTATTCATGGGAGACGTGGGCTCGTTAGCCTTGGGCGGCACCCTCGGCACGCTCGCGATACTTACAAAACAGGAGATTCTTCTTGCCATAGTGGGCGGAATATTTGTGCTCGAGACCTTTTCCGTCATCTTTCAGGTTGGCTGGTTCAAGGTGTCCAACGGCAAGCGCATCTTCAGAATGGCGCCGCTTCACCATCACTTCGAGCTCAAGGGCTGGGCGGAACCGAAAGTCATCGTCCGCTTCTGGATAATTTCCATTCTTCTGGCACTGGTGGCGATAAGCACCCTGAAATTGAGATGAGACAAATCTTATGAACCTCAAAGGACAAAGGATATTAGTAATAGGCTTGGGAAAGACGGGAATCGCTTCCGTCCGGTTCCTTATGGGACAAGGCGCCCGGGTCATAGCAACCGACGCAAAACCTCAAGCGGAGTTGAAGGATGCGGTTCGTGAGTTTGGCAGCCTGTCTGCGGACCTGGAATTCTGCGAGTATAATACAGACATCTTGTCTCGAGTCGACATGATCGTGCCCTCCCCCGGCGTACCGCCTGCTAATATTATGCTCGCGGAAGCGCTGAAGAGAAAAATGCCGATCCTAAGTGAGCTCGAACTCGCCTATAGATTTTTAAAGCCGCCGCTCATCGCAATTACCGGCACGAACGGGAAGACGACCACGACCACCCTGATAGGACATATCCTCGCAAGAGAGGGGAAGCGGGTCTTTGTAGGGGGGAACATCGGAAATCCCCTGATTGGCTACCTGGAAGGAAAGCAGGACGATGATTATGCGGTTGTCGAAGTGAGCAGTTTCCAGTTGCAGTGGATTCAATCCTTCCACCCCTTCGTTTCCGTCCTTCTCAATACGACCTGCGACCACGTCGATTATCACGGCTCCTTTGAGGCGTACAGTGCGACCAAAGAAAGGATATTTGAGAATCAGAAAGATTCTGATCTGGCCATTCTGAACGCCGATGAACCGAGGTCCTTTCTTCTTGCAAAGAACATGACCGCGAAAGTCCAGTTCTTCAGCACCAAGATGGAGGTGAAAAAAGGCATCTTCCTCAAGGACAGAACGCTTGTCCATTATACTGCCGAAGGTAGTCGGGAAGAGTACCCGCTCGACATGATCAAGATACCCGGCCTTCACAATGTAGAAAACGTCATGGCCGCCATGATGGCCGCCAGGTACTGCGGATGCGCACACGCGGGCATCATCAGCGCTGTTGCCGATTTCAAGGGCATCCCGCACAGGATAGAATTCACGGAAGAAAAAAATGGCGTGGCATTCTATGACGATTCGAAAGGGACCAACGTGGGCGCCGTGGCCCGCGCACTGGAAACGTTTTCCCGGCCCATCATTCTGCTTATGGGAGGAAGGGACAAGGAGGGCGATTTCGGAACCTTGTCTCCTCTTCTAAAGTCGAAGGTCAAAGAGCTGGTTCTTTTCGGCGAGGCGCGAAACAAGATATATGACCTTATCGGCAATGCAGTCAAGACATCGAAAACGACGACGCTCAAAGAGGCGACTGAGCTTGCTCATCGGCATGCACGAGCGGGGGATGTCGTACTGCTCTCTCCCGGCTGCGCAAGCTTTGATGAGTTTTCCAACTATAAAGAACGGGGAAGGTTTTTTAAAGATGTGGTCAAGGGTTTCTAAATCATTAAAAATGCCTCCGCAGGAAAAGGCTATGGATATTGTCCTCCTGCTGGTCACGCTGATCCTCGTGACCATAGGTACGGTAATGATCTACAGCTCAAGCTCCATACTCGCCATGAAGAAGTTTAACGACGGGCAGTACTTTCTCAAGAAACAGATATTCTTCGTGCTCCTCGGCTTGGGCATCATGGTGCTGATGACGAAAATTCCTCACGACCGCCTGAAGAAACTCGCCTATCCGGGCGTCCTCCTATCCGCAGTTCTCCTGTCCCTGCTCCTTATACCCCATATCGGGATCCGCGCCGGAGGCGCAACCAGGTGGCTTAAGGTGGGCTTCTTTTCGTTCCAGGTCACGGAAATGGTCAAGGTATCCATGGTGCTCTTTCTCGCCCATTTCCTGACGAAAAAATACAGCCAGATAACCGATTTCAAACGCGCAGTGTTGCTGCCTCTGCTCGTCATACTGTTCACCGTGGGGCTTATTCTTTTAGAACCAGACTTTGGCACGGCGGTCATCATCACCCTGATCATGATGTTGATGTTCTACCTTGCAGGATGCAGGATTCTTCATCTTACGGGCATACTGGCCATCTTCGCGCCCGCGGCTGTCTGGCTCCTTGTTCACAAGAGCTACCGGCTGGTAAGGTTGATGAGCTTCCTCGATCCGTGGAAAGATCCTCAGCGTTCCGGATTTCAAATCATTCAATCTCTTCTATCTTTCGGCTCCGGAGGCACGTTCGGGGTGGGAATAGGAGACGGGATGCAGAAACTGTTTTATCTGCCTGAGCCTCACACAGACTTTATCCTGTCCATCATTGCCGAAGAGAGCGGCTTCATAGGCGTCCTCATCGTCTTATTCCTCTTCACTATCCTTATCGTCAGGGGACTCCTGATATCCTTCCGGGCCCCGGACCTTTTCAGCAGCCTTCTTGCTGCAGGCTTGACCATGGTCATGGCCCTCGAAGCGTTTATCAATATCGCCGGCGTCATGGGACTGATCCCCCTCAAGGGACTGGCGCTTCCACTCGTGAGTTATGGCGGCACATCACTGATCATGTCCTTAGTAACGGTCGGTATACTGCTGAATATCTCCTCCTATCAAAAATGAACGGCTACGGGGACGGGATATGAAAATTATCATAGCAGGCGGCGGAACGGGAGGACACCTCTTCCCGGGAATCGCCATAGCTGAGGAATTTCTGAGAAGGGATCAGACGAACAGCATCCTTTTTGTGGGAACGAAGAAGGGCTTGGAACAGAGGGTGCTCGGCAATATGGGATTTAATCTGCACGCCCTTGATGTGGAAGGAATAAAAGGAAGGGGTATTATAAAGACTCTCGGCGCTCTTCTCAAGATTCCCCGCAGTATAGTTGAGTCCTGCAGGCTGCTCCGTGCGTTTCACCCGGACATAGTCATCGGAGTGGGAGGGTATGCCTCCGGACCAGCCGTGATGACGGCGCGCCTCATGGGCATCAGGACAGCCATCGCCGAGCAGAACGTCCTGCCCGGCATCACCAACAGGATCCTCGGAAAATTCGCCGACAGGATATTTCTGACCTTCCCGGAAACAAAAAAATGGTTCCCGGAAGAAAAGATCATGGCTTCCGGAAACCCTGTCAGGGCGGCCTTTATTTCCGGAATACAGGAAGCGGAAAAAAGAACGGACAAGTTTACGCTTCTTATCTTTGGCGGAAGTCAGGGCGCCCGCGGCATAAATACGGCAGTCTTCGATTCTCTTCCTCATCTCGCGAAGATCAAGGACAAGTTGAAGATCATCCACCAGACAGGCAGCGCCGATGTTGATTCCCTCGCGGCGCACTACCGGTCACACGGGATGGATGCAGATGTCCTGCCGTTCATCATGGACATGGCCCGTGCGTTCAGATCTGCGGATCTGATTATCTGCAGGGCCGGCGCCACCTCCATCGCGGAAATCACGGCGAGTGGCAAGGCCGCCATATTGATACCTTTTCCCTATGCCGCAAATGATCACCAGACGAAAAATGCGGAAGCGCTGGTCGCGGCGGGAGCAGCCGTGATGATACCCGAAAAGGAAATCAGCGGTAAAATACTGGCTAAAACCATCGAAAAATTTTTTCTTCATCCGGATTTGATAAGAGACATGGAAGCGAGGTCGGCGAGCCTCGGCAACGTCAGGGCTGCAGCCGATATCGTAAACGCCTGCATGGAGCTGATAACTTTAAGAAACTTGTAAATTTTTGTAGATTTAATACAAGATATAGTATATAGAATCGGCAGATATACAATATACAGTGAAAAGAGCCGTAGTTTAACGAGAAATACCGCAGACTGAGCAGGTAGTTGATGAATACAGGCAATAGAAGAGACACCATGCGTAGAAAGGTCAAACGCATCCACTTTGTGGGCATAGGCGGCATCGGCATGAGTGGCATCGCAGAGGTACTCCTCAACTTGGGCTACACGGTCAGCGGCTCGGATCTCAGTCAGTCCGATCTGACACACAAACTGACGGCGCTCGGCGCAAAAATTTATGCAGGCCATGATGCCTCACAGCTTGGCGATACGGACGTGGTTGTCACCTCAACTGCGGTCAGACCCGACAACCCGGAGGTCATGGAGGCGCACAGGAAAAANNATGGTGGCAACAGTTCTCGCATCCGGGGGACTTGATCCGACTATGGTAATAGGCGGCAAACTGGCCAGCATCGGCAGCAATGCAAAGCTCGGGGACGGGGAGGTTATAGTCGCTGAGGCCGATGAAAGTGACGGCTCCTTCCTGAAGCTTGCCCCGTCCCTCGCCGTGATCACAAATATCGACCGCGAACACCTTGATCACTACAGAGACATCGACGAAATCAAAGATGCCTTCCTGCAGTTCGCCAACATCGTCCCCTTCTATGGCTCCACGATCGTGTGCCTCGACGACAATAATGCAAAAGACATCCTGCCAAAGATAAAGAGGAAGACCGTGACCTACGGGCTCGATGCGCCTGCCGACTATAGGGCGAGCGCCATATCGTTTTCCGGATCGTCTTCGAGTTACGAACTCCATTACAAAGAAAACGCCTGCGGAACTGTGACGCTCAACGTTCCCGGGCTTTTTAATGTCTATAACTCTCTCGCTGCTATCGCTGTCGCCAGGGAACTGGATATGGAGTATGGGACCATCAAGGAAGGACTGACAGGCTTTGCGGGCGTCCAGCGCCGGCTCGAGGTTAAGGGAAAGGTAAACGGGATCACTGTCGTGGATGATTATGGCCATCACCCGACGGAGATCAGAGAAACTTTGAGGGCTGCGAAGCAGGTATGGAAAAAGAAGATTATCGTAGTCTTTCAGCCCCATCGCTATACGAGGACGAAAGCCCTTTTCAATGAATTTCTGGCGGCCTTCCCGGACGCGGATAACGTGATCGTGACGGATATCTACGCAGCAAGCGAGGCCCCCATAGATGGCGTGAATGCTGCGACTCTCTGTGAAGGACTCCGCAGCGCGGGCCACCGCGACGTGGTCTACATCCGCGACTTTGACGCAATCGTGGAATATCTGCTTTCTATTGCGGAACCCTCAAATGTCATAATCACGCAGGGGGCCGGCAGTGTTTGGAAGATCGGCGAGGACTTTCTAAAAAAGGCCGCGGCGAAATGATGTACCCGGAAAAGATGCAATGCTCATGGATGCGACGCTATGCCAAAAGCTGAGGGACATGGTTTCCGGCAAGGTCCTGTTCGACGAGCCCATGTCCCGCCATACGTCGATCGGTGTCGGCGGGAATGCCGATGCAGTGGTTTGGCCGGAACGAAGCGAAGAGATGAGCCGGATCGTTCATTTTTTGCGGCAGTTCCAAGTACCGTTTATTCCTGTCGGCAACGGAACGAATCTGATCGTGAAGGACGGCGGTTATAAGGGCGCGGTAATTTCCATGCTAAGGATGAGCGGCATCAGCCTGGCAGAGAGAGGCTCTGAACAGGTACTGCTCCATGCGGGCGCAGGGGCCACCCTCTCCGAAATAGTTCTGCTCACGGAAAAGAGGGCTCTTTCAGGCATGGAATTCTGTGCCGGCATTCCCGGCAGTGTCGGAGGAGCTGTGAGGATGAACGCCGGCGCCTACGGCAGCGAGATTAAGGACGTCGTCGAAACGGTTGAATTAATGATCGTCAGCGGCGAGATACTGGAAGCCGAGAAGGATGACCTTAAATTTACATACAGGAATCTCGATATTCCGGACGGCACGGTTATCGTCGGCGCCTCATTTCTCCTGGTAAAAGGGATTGAAGAGAAAATCCATGCCCGGATTAATGAGATTCTCGGAAAGAGGAAGAATAAGCACCCGCTTGAATACCGCAACGCGGGCTCGATTTTTAAAAACCCGAATGGAGGTATTCCTGCAGGCCGGATCATCGATGAATCTGGCCTCAAGGGCATGCAGATAGGCGGTGCAAAAATCTCGGAAAAACACGGCAACTTCATTGTCAATCTGGGGAACGCGAAGGCAAGCGACATCATTGCCCTGATTGATGTGATAAAGACGAATGTCAAGAAAGAGCGCGGCATCATGTTACAGACAGAGGTGATGATCGTCGGGGAAGATGGATGAAGACTCCCGTTAAATCAAGGTTCGAAGCCAAAAAATACAGACTGCAAAGACGTTCAAAGCATATCCTGCATGAATTGTTGAGAACGGCCTTGTTGCTGGTCGTCATATCGATAGTGGGCGCCGGTATGATCTTCGCGTATAACTTTACCGTCAGTTCTCCCTTCTTCCAGATCAAAGAGGTTGTCGTTCGCGGCTGCAAGGAACTTACGGAAAAAGAAATCCTGTCATCTGCCGCCATCAAGCCGTCGCAGAATCTCCTCGCGATCAATCTCGCCACAATCGCCCGCAGGATTGAATCAAACCCGTGGGTCAAGGAAGTATCCGTCGGGAGAGAATTTCCCAACCGTCTGGTCATCAACCTCCAGGAAAGAACGGCAGTCGCGTTGGTTAAGAGTGATAACGGTTTTAACCTGATGGATCTTGACGGCGTGGCTTTTAAGAAGCTGGAAAAAAATGACGAGGTCGATATCCCGGTGCTCAACGTGTATTATTCCGCAGGTGACGATTCTGCGCTTTTCACAAAATCCCTCGAACTCCTGAGGTACCTGTCGGCTTCGCAGGAGTTCCCCACAATAAGGAACATTGCGGAAATTCACGGCAACGAGATGTTCGGACTCTCGCTTTTCACCGACAGCGGGTTATGCATCAGGCTCGGTTTTGACAGTTATGAAAACAAGTTAAAGCGACTGAATGCAGTGATGGCCGATCTCGAAAGGAGAAACATGAAACTCGGTTTTCTGCTCATCGACCTGAACGATCCGGCTAAAATCGCCGTTCAGAAAAAAAACGTGATGAGTCCCGCAATTCCGATAGCGCCCAAGAAGGGACTGAGGACATGAGAGGCGGCTGTTGCCGTCCGACGGAAACAATGGGAAGTAATAATTAACTTATCAGCGGTTACGGTCCACTAAAGATGAGGAAAGGCGGAGCAAGGATGGTCAAAAAGGCACATGTAATTGTCGGCCTGGATTTGGGCACCACTAAGACCTGCGCCATAGTGGCCGAAATCACCGATACTGGCATCGACATCATAGGCATAGGCTCACATCCCTCCGAGGGTTTGAGGAAAGGTGTAGTCGTCAATATCGAGAGTACCGTGGATGCCATCAGAAAGGCGGTTGAAGAGGCTGAACACATGTCCGGCTGCGAAATAAGCTCCGTGCATGTTGGCATTGCCGGCGGACACATAAAAGGACAGAACAGTATCGGCATCGTGGCCGTTAAGGGCCGCGAGGTCGACGAGGACGACGTGCAGAGGGCAATTGAGGCGTCAAAGGCTATTGCCATTCCGCTGGACAGAGAGATCCTGCACACTCTGCCCCAAAACTTTGTGGTTGACGATCAGAACGGCATCAGGGACCCCATCGGCATGTCCGGCGTCCGCCTCGAGGCCAAGGTCCACATTGTGACAGGCTCCGTGACGTCCGTACAGAACATAGTGAAATCGGTGAACCGCGTGGGATTGGAGATAGACGACATCGTCCTCGAACAGCTCGCGTCAAGTGAAGCGGTTCTCAGCGATGATGAAAAGGACTTAGGTGTGGTCCTCCTCGATATCGGCGGAGGCACGACGGATATCGCCGTCTTTTCCGAGGGCAGCATAAAGCACACAGCAGTATTGCCCGTCGGCGGCAATTACATCACGAGCGACATAGCAACCGGCTTGCGAACGCCCATTACGGAAGCGGAAAAAATCAAACTGAAGTACGGGTGTTCCTTCACACCCATCATCCCGAAGGATGAAGTCATAGAGGTTCCCAGTGTGGGCGGCAGAGAGCCGAGAGAAGTTACCCGTCAGATTCTCGGCAGGATCATCGAACCGAGGACGGAGGAAATCCTGAATCTTGCTTACAAGGAAATTATCAAATCCGGGTATGAAGACATACTTGCCGCAGGTGTCGTCCTGACCGGGGGTACGGCCATCATGGACGGCATCACACAGCTGGCCGAGCATGTCTTTAATATGCCCGTCAGGCGCGGCTGTCCGATCGGCGTGGGAGGGCTGGTAGACGTTGTAAACTCCCCCATGTATGCAACAGGCGTCGGGCTCGTTATCTATGGAAGTAAAACCTTGTCGAAGGATGCTTTAAGAAGGTTTGAAACAAACATATTCAGCAAGACAATGAGCAATATGAAAAAATGGTTTCTCGAATTCTTTTAGAGGGGAGGGAAGATTATGTTTCAATTAATGGAGCCAGGTAACATGAGCTCAGCAAAGATCAAGGTAATCGGCATAGGTGGAGCGGGAGGCAATGCCGTCAACACGATGATTTCGTACAACCTAAAAGGCGTCGATTTCATCGCGGCAAATACGGATGCCCAGGCCCTGGGCGCGTCCAGTTCCCCCATCAAGATTCAGATCGGTGCTGAGGTGACTAAGGGACTCGGAGCTGGTTCAAATCCTGACGTGGGAAGAAGATCAGCCATTGAAACAAAGGATATGTTGAAGAACTCCCTCGAAGGGGCGGACATGGTGTTCATCACGGCCGGCCTCGGCGGCGGTACAGGCACCGGCGGCGCACCGATAGTTGCGGAGATTTCCAAAGAAATGGAGATCCTGACCGTCGCCGTCGTCACAAAACCGTTCCTCTTCGAAGGAAAGAAAAGGAATCAGCAGGCGGAGGAAGGTATTGAAGAGCTAAGGAAGATCGTGGATACCCTCATTGTCGTTCCCAATCAGAGACTCCTCAGCCTGGGCGGAAAATCCCTTTCACTTCTCGAGGCATTTAAGAAGGCAGACGATATCCTTTATCATGCCGTAAAGGGAATCTCCGACTTGATCATGGTGCCGGGTTTGATCAACCTCGACTTTGCCGACGTCAAGAGCATCATGTCCGAGATGGGGATGGCGCTGATGGGAACCGGTATTGCAAGCGGCGATTGCAGGGCAGTGGAAGCTGCGCAGCGGGCGATATCTTCTCCGCTGCTCGAAGACAATACCATCCAGGGTGCACACGGGATCCTATTGAATATCACGGGCGGCCCCGATATGACCCTCTTTGAAATCAACGAAGCATCATCTCTCATCCAGTCGGAAGCGCATGAGGATGCGCATATCATCTTCGGCACCGTCGTGGATGAAAACATGGGAGATGAAATACGCATCACGGTCATAGCAACCGGTTTTAACGAGCCACAGAAGCCCAGTCAGGCCATAAAAACCGTTTCACGCATGGGCCACAAGAGAGAGGATCTCTCTATGCCCGCCTACATAAGGCATGAGAAGCCCATTGATAATGTCAATGTAGTGAAGATGGGGATGGTGGACGATGTGGACCATCTCGATCTTGAGATACCCACATTCTTAAGAAGACAGGCAGATTAGAGGAGATAAATTCAAGCTGTAAATCAAAATCCTAAAGAATTTAGTTCGCTCCGTCACTCCGTGAGGGGCAAATACGAAATTCTAAATCCGAAAATCTAAACGATATCAAAATGAGAATGACCGACTCGTTTAGAATTTCGATATTTGAATTTGTTTAGGATTTAGAAATTAGGATTTTGGATTTTATGTCCTGGAAACTCACAAAGAAATACGATGATATATTAGCCGATGAAGAAGGATATCAGAAGAAGATATGGGGAAATCTCCTCAAAGTTTGCCTTGCCTACCCGAATTACTATCGGACGGGAATGCCCAACCTTGGATTCCAAACCGTCTATTCTTTAATAAATCGCGAAAAATCTTTTCTCTGCGAGAGAGTCTTTGTTCCCGATCCCGGGGACGAAACGGAGTTCGCGTCTTCATCCCTCCCTCTGTTCAGCCTCGAGTCACAGAAGGCCCTCAGTGAATTCGATATCATCGCCTTCTCCATTCCCTTTGAAAATGACTATCCCGGCATTTTGAAAATACTGAGCATGGCGGGAATTACGCTCTGTGCCGCTGAGAGAAAAGAAACGGAGCCTCTAATTATCGGCGGCGGCGTCTCCGTAACGCTGAATCCGGAACCGCTCGCGGATTTCTTCGACCTGTTTCTCCTGGGAGAAGCGGAAGAACTGCTCCCCGAATTTCTCCACGTCTTTGAAAACTCCTGCCGCCTCGGTCTAAACCGAAACGAAATCCTGTTTCGCATGCAGAGAGACGTCGAAGGGGCCTATGTTCCAAAATATTACAGAGTATATTACAAGGCGGATCATTTTATAGAAGATATGCGGCCTCTCGATGCCGCACTGCCTGCAAAGATAAGGACAAGACACATTGCCGACATCAACGCCTTTGCAACCGATCAATGCATAAGCACACCTTCTCATGAATTCAAGGAACTGTTCTTAACGGAGGTAAGCCGCGGCTGCCGGCGCGGCTGCCGCTTCTGCGCTGCAGGATTTTTATACCGGCCAGGAAGATTCAGGAGCTTAAAGACGCTCGGACCGTCTTTCGTCCGCGGCATGGGCAAGGGGAAGAAGATCGGCCTCCTCGGTACGGCAGTTTCCGATCATCCCGACCTGCCGGCGCTCTGCCGCTTCGTCATGGACCGTAATGGAGAAGTAGCCCTCGGCTCCTTCAGGCTGGATCGTCTGGACCGCGAATTGGCTTCCCTGCTCCAGGAATCGCGCGTCGAAACCGTGTCCCTGGCGCCGGAGGCGGGCAGTCAACGTTTAAGAGACGTGATCCGCAAAGGTATCACGGAAGAAGATATTTTCCGGGCTGTTGAATTGCTCATCGAGCACGGCATCGCCAATGTGCGGCTTTATTTCATGGTCGGCCTGCCGACGGAGACAGAGGCTGACATAGACGCCATCATTGACATGGTCAAGAAAATAAGACATCACGTAATGAAGATTTCTGCAGGAAGAAAGAGCTTCAAACGCATAACCCTCAGCATCAATCAGTTCATCCCGAAACCCGTTACGCCTTTTCAGTGGCTGCCTCTTGAGGACATTAACGTCGTCAGAAAAAGGATGAGGCGGATTGAGAATGCAATCCGCAAGGAGCCTACTGTAAAGGTCATCCACGATCTCCCGAAATGGAACTACATCCAAGCACTGCTCTCGCTGGGAGACAGGCGAGTCAGCGGCATCCTTCTTGCGGCTCACACGAACAAAGGCAACTGGCCAAAGGCCTTTAAGGAAGTCAATGTTAATCCGGATTTCTATGTATATCGCCGCAAGGATGTAAATGAAATTTTACCATGGGACTTTATCGACCACGGAATCGATAAAGAGTACCTTATAAACGAATACGAAAAAGCGATGGCGATACATTAGTCGTACTTTTCGCAGAAGCCAACCGGGCTTGGAGGGGGATTCCATGAAGAGGATGGCCATATACATCATTTGCGGCATCTGTCTTATCTGCGCAACTGCCTCGGCCGCAGACGTTAAGACTTCAAGCTGGGTGGAAAAAGGTGTGGCCCTCGTCATGGAGGGAAAGTATAACGAAGCGATAGAAGCCTTCAACAAGGCGATAGAGCTCAATCCCAAGGATGCGGTCGCATATAATAACAGAGGCGCCGCCTACGGCCAGATAGGAAACTACAAACAGCAGATTGAGGACAGCACCAAGGCCCTGCAGATAAATCCTAAGGACGCTGTGGCCTTCAATAATCGCGGCGTCGCTTACGGAGAGTTGGGCAACTATGAGCAGGAAATTGACGACTGCACCAAGGCCATCGAACTGAATCCCAAGCTGGCCATGGCTTATTACCATCGGGGAATTGCCTATCACAAACTCGGAAACCGCAAGCAGGCCATAAAGGATAAGAGCAAGGCCTACGCGCTCAATCCAAGAAAAACGTGGGCCAAGGTGGAAGTCGTAACGTCGGAGGCCGCCGCACATAGTACAGATGAAAACAAGGTCAAGGTAGTCGGAAATCGCGACAGCAAGCGCTATCATCTTCCGGGAATGAAATTCTATGACAAAGTTCTCGAAAATCACCGCGTCATTTTCAACTCGGAAGAGGAGGCCATCAAGGCCGGCTATCACAAGGCCGCCCAGTGATCCTCCCCCAGCAGGA
>PLMX01000184.1 GCA_003142635.1 Syntrophaceae bacterium
ACTTTTAAATTTTAGCTAACACGGTGAAATCGTGCGGAAACTGAAGATCACAGGTCTCGTACTTTCCCTTGGCGAGGGAGAGGACGTATTGAAAAGAAAAGTTACAGCTATTTTACGCATCCCGGATGCAGATGTTTCATCTCTGACTGTGGTCAGGAAATCAATCGATGCAAGGAGAAGAAAACCGCCTCGCTTCATTTATTCTGTGGATGTGTCCACGCCGGATGGTGTCGACTTGGCCGGTAAAACAGGTGTAAAGATAGAGGTGATCGACGAGGGCAAGAAACCGCTCCTTTCACCGGCAAAGATAAGGACGGGCAAAAGGCCCATCATCGTTGGATGCGGCCCGGCCGGTATCTTTGCAGCCCTCACCCTTGCGGAGAGAGGCATTCCCGTACTTCTCCTCGAACGGGGGAAAAGCGCCCCCGAGCGCATAGCCGATGTCCAGGCCTTCTGGGACAAGGGGATTCTGAATACGGAGAGTCATGTGCATTTCGGGGAGGGCGGAGCGGGCACATTTTCTGACGGGAAGCTGACGAGCCGTCTCACGAATCCATTCACAGCTTGGATCAAGACGAGGCTTGTCGATGCAGGCGCGCCATCGGAAATTCTATTTGATGCAAAGCCGCACGTGGGGACCGACAGGCTGCGGGAAGTGGTGATCAATCTCAGAAAGAGACTCATTGAACTGGGTTGTGAGATTCGCTTCGATGCCAAGGTCACAGATTTTTTGCTTCACCGCCGGAGGCTCGAGGGGGTTGTTGTCAGAGGCAATGAAGAGATAA
Organism: Syntrophaceae bacterium; assembly: GCA_003142635.1. Taxonomy (GTDB): domain Bacteria; phylum Desulfobacterota; class Syntrophia; order Syntrophales; family UBA2185; genus Fen-1135. Next base: position 786 of record PLMX01000184.1, read on the forward strand.
AGACGGATCATCTGATTCTTGCCGCCGGCCAGAGTGCGGAAGACACGTACGGCAGGCTGTATGAGCTCGGTGTGGATTTGGAGCCGAAGCCCTTTGCCATCGGCTTGCGGGTGGAACATCCCCAGGAACTGATCGATGAGATTCAGTACGGCAAGTGGCGCGGGCATCCGGACTTGCCTCCTTCGGACTATTTCCTTACGGCGAGTCTCCCCCGGATGAACCGGTCCGTCTATACGTTTTGCATGTGTCCCGGCGGATCGGTTATCGGGTGCAGTTCGGGGGAGAGGACAGTTGTCACCAATGGCATGAGTCGCCGCCGGAGGGGAAGTCCGTATGCCAACAGCGCCGTCGTGGTTGCCGTCCGCTGCGAGGATTTCTCGGATACCGCACCCCATCCGCTCTGCGGCCTCTTATTTCGGCGACAATGGGAGGAGAAGGCCTTTGTCCTGGGTGGAGAAAATTATTACGCGCCCGCCCAAGGCTTGGTGGATTTTATGAAAGACTCAGAAGGGACAACCGTCAACAGGACGAGCTTTGTTCCCGGAGTGAAGCCTGCAATGTTGCGTGAGGCCCTGCCTCTTTTTGCAGTCGAGGCATTAAGACAGGGGATCGCAGAGTTTGACAGGAAGATGCGGGGATTCATCACAGAGGAGGCGACGCTGATTGGAGTGGAGACCAGGACATCGTCGCCGGTCCGGATATTGAGAGGCCCGGACTGCCAGAGTGTCAATGTGGCCGGTCTCTATCCATGCGGCGAAGGCGCCGGGTATGCAGGCGGCATCATCAGTTCCGCCCTGGATGGGATCAGGGCTGCACAAAAGATTGTTTCTTGAAGAAACGGGTCAAAAGAGGGCATTTGCATTCATAAACCCTCTGTGATAATTTCCTTCCCAAGACTGCCCTGTATACATTTTTTTTTGCAGAGCAGATATTTAACCCGAGGAAGTGGATTATGAAAAGGATATTTCGTTTTTTTGTCATGATAGCCATGCTGATAGATGCCTCATCCTTTGTCATTGATGCTGCAGCACAAGATAAGAGCTTCACCAGTCCCGCGATTGGAGCGGGATTTGTATTGATTCCGGGAGGGACGTTCATGATGGGGGATGCTGTAAAGCACCAGGTTGTCATCAGCAAGCCTTATTACATGCAGGTGACGGAGGTGACTCAGGGACAATGGCGGAAAATCATGGGAAGCAATCCCTCATTGTTCAACGCCTGTGGCAATGACTGCCCGGTGGAGAATATTTCCTGGGTTGATGTTCAGGAATTTATCAGACGCCTCAACCAGAAAGAAGGAGTAAAAAAATATCGCCTGCCCACGGAGGCGGAGTGGGAGTTTGCCTGTGGGGCGGGATCCGCAGTTAAAGACGCACCTGGCGCGAAGGAAGATGAATTCGGAGACTATGCCTGGTATGATGCCAATTCAGATAGAAAGACGCATCCTGTAGCTACGAAGAAACCCAATGCCTGGGGTCTTTATGACATGCACGGCAATGCTCTGGAATGGTGTCAGGACTGGTACGATGATTATCCGAGAGGCAAGGTGACAGACCCGAAGGGCGCCTCATCCGCGCAGCACAAGGTCTTGCGGGGCGGTGCCTGGCTCGGCAGCACAACGACCCTGCAGTGCACCTTTCGCAGTGAAGACTATGCGGTCGTGCAGTCCAATGACATAGGGTTTCGGCTGGCCAGAGATCCCTAACCCCTGATTTGTCAGACTCTCAGCTCATTTTCTTGACCATCGTCTTATCAACGCCGCAGATCGGGCATCTCCAGCTGTCCGGCAGTTTCTCAAAGGAAGTTCCGGCCGGAATGCCATCTGAAGGGTCGCCCTTTTCCGGGTCATAAATGTAACCGCAGATCTCGCAGATATACTTGGACATGGCGGGAGTGTCCTTTCCTGACTGTGCTCTCGCTCTTTCGGGAAGACCCGAAAGTATGAAAGACAAGAGCCCGAAGAAGGTCAAGGCTGCTGATTTTATGAACTGGCGGCGGCTCAGGGTGTCCCATATGTTTTTCATGGTATTTCCTCCGTTAGTCTTGCATGAGAGCTCCATTGGGAAAGGCGGAGCTTATGCACGCATCACTTGATGATCAAGTCTCTGGCCTGTCCCACAACTTCCTTGTATTTTACATGAATCATGTTCCTGTCATATTCCCACATATCGCTTAGCATAGCGTCCATCTCGTCCTTCGTGAAATATTGCAGACACGGAATGAAGAAATATTTGTCCTCAAGTTCGATGTGTTTTCTGTAAAGAACTGTGATCGCCGTTATGCTGTTCAGGATATCGCTGCCGGCATTTTCATCCCCTCTTACGTATATTTCCCTCGCCTGGACGCGTTCATCTATGAGGCTGTTCAACATCTTCCTATGGTCGTCTGAGAGGTTCTTCTTGGCCAATCGGGCAAAGAGGATATCCTCTTCTTTTCCGTGGTGTGTCCTGTCTCCGTACGTCCTGAAGAAATCGCACACCATGTCGACGAAAGCGGGATTGATCTTCTTACTTGCCTGTGTCGAAGCTACATAATCCTCCATCACTCCAATCATGCGTTCGATGAGACGGTGTTCGATCATGAGGGGTGCGATCGGTTTCATCGGTCCTCTCACTTCCTTCGCCCCGAGCGGCAGAGAGATAAAGACAAGAATTGCTGCCAGGCCTGAAACCATGCATATTGTTTTCATTTCCGTACCTCCTTTCTCGCGAGCAACATATGAAGCAATAAAAGAATCGAGATATATAATATCCGCTCATCGGCCACGCTGTATGCGGTGAATATTGGCAAGTGCAAGAGCGACAAATAGAAACATTACGAAGGCCATGGCGCTGTAAGAAGAGATGCCCCGGGCTTGCAGGAAGCCTACGGCAAGGCTGCTGAGCGCGGATCCGCCGAGTTGGAAAAACCCGATCAGTGCGGCTGCCGCGCCTGCCTGCGCGACATAACAACCGAGAGCCTCTTTCGTCGCTAGGGGAAAGAGTATACCGAAACCCACGGTAAAGAGAAAGGTCATTCCCAAAACCGTTGTCACCGTAACCATCTCCCTCGGCATGCAAAACATCCCGAGAGCCCCTATCAGCAGAATGACTTCCCCTGCAGAGAATATTCGCCCCGATGGTCTATTGCGAACTATGTATCCCGCACCAATGTTGCCCATGATAAAGCCCGTCGCAGCTATCAGGGTGATCAGGCCGTAGGAAGAAGGGCTCATGCGAAAACCACTGATGAAGATGAAGGGCGATGCCGTATAGTAAGCCCCCAAACCACCGAAGCATGCACCGAGAAGGAGAACGTATCCCATGTAAATCCGGTTTCCAAGGAAATTCCGATAGGTCTTAAGGACAGAGATAACCGCAATGCGGCGGGAGGAAGGGGAGGGAAGGGATTCCTTAAGCAGGGAGAAATTAAGCATCCAGACGACTGCATTAAAGATAAGTAGTGACCAGAATGTCCATTGCCATTTTAAATGTTCAGTTATAATGCCGCCAAGGAAAGGAGCGACCGCCGGGGTTATCGATATGGCGGCCCCCAGCCAGCCCATGAGCATCACAGTGCGATCCTCGGACGACGTGTCCTGGATCATGGCCTTGCCTGCCACGGGGGCCACACCCGCGCCGAGGGCTTGGAGGGCTCTTCCTGCCAAGAGCATCGTGATATCAGTAGCCATGGCGCAGAGCAGAGTGCCAACAGCATACACTTCCAGCCCCCGGAGAATCATGAAACGCCTCCCCAGGGCATCCGAGAATGGGCCTGAGAAGAGATTGAAAAACGCAAATCCGGCAAAATATACGGTGAGGGTCAAGGACATCCAGGAAGAAGAGATGCGGAGGTCAGCGCCGATCCCCGGTATTGCCGGCAGGTAGAGACTTACACCTAATTGACCTACCGCTATGGCGGCGGCTATGAGAACGACGAAGGCACCGTTGCTTCTGGAAGGAGGCATATTCTACAACGACCTCTCGGCGGCAAGCATCGTCTGATCTCACGTGGCGCCGGCCCTGCCGGGATGCGCGGCTCACATCCGCCATGTCTTGCAGAGGTCGACGGCTTTTCTCTCATTGGGGTCACCGCGTCGCCTGATGCCACCTTATCCTGCCGGTAAGCCAGTTCGGTATCCCGATCCGCTCCTTTGCCGCATCGTAATAGTAGGCACTCCCCTTGAAGGGGTCGAAGACCTGTATGATGGGGAACTCTATTACCTTCGTGTTCTCGAGTGTCATGCCGTTTATAACCGCCGTATTCTTCACGATCTCCCAGCAGGCCGCCGCATTCACCATGGAAACGAATATCTTGCAGTTCCTGGGCGGTATCTCCCGGCGCTGCACCTTCTTCAGGGTCTCCGGATATAGCTTTTCCGTCCGCCCCGGGAACATATAAATCTTCATGTACTTGGGCAGGAGGGCCTGGTAGTCGACATCTCGGACATCAAGGTGTTCTACGCCGAATTTCCCCACACTCTCGATTGAGATATCGCCTTCGTGAGTTACGGTGCTGACGACCCAGCAATTGGAGGTGCCGGGGCCGATGACCATCCGCTTGCGCAACCGGTGGCACACCCGCGCGATGACAAGGTTCGCCTCGGCGTCTGATGTTCCGAGGGCCACGATGTCCACGGCGGAAACAATTTCTTCCACCCATTTCTCGTCATTCCGGGTTACCTTCCGGCTATAGGTCGTAACACTGCAACCGGGGTTGACTTTCTCCAGATATTCCTTCCATGCCTCCGTCTTGGCCCTGCCTACATATTCCGGCGTGAAGGGAAGGCGGTTCAGATTCGTGGCCTCAACCACATCGAAATCTACAATGACAAAGTGCTGGTAGCCTACGCGCAGGAGGAAATCGATGACCGCACCGTTCCCCCCCGCTCCCATCACAAGGACGCGCGTTCTTCCTATTGCGGAGATCAGCTCTTCCGTAAAATTAACGATCCCCTGCTCTCGGTTGACTATATCCTTCCAATGCATAATTACCTTCCCGCACAAAATTCATGTTGTTTTTTCCGGCGCATGTCTAATCCTCGCGTCGTTTCGGACCTCCGTCGACCTCAGACTTCCGGCAGTAATCCATGAGGAGGGCAACGGCGTCGGAACCGGCGTCGGCGAGCGCATGGGACTTCTCCGCCCCGAAATAATTCAATTCACCGGCAGTCATGGGCTGCCTGTTCCTGCGAATCCAGTCAACCATGGCCTGCTCCTCATCATTCCGGAAGAACCAGCGGTGAAGATTTCTTTTGCCCTTCAACCTGCCGCATCTATCCGCATACCGGCTTTCCATAGTTTCCAGGTTCATCCGTGTAAAGATCACCTGTTCACCCGTCTTCGGGCTTTGTCGCGACTCCGGCGATATCTCGTCAAAAAGAAGAATCTTTGAGTAAAATACGGCATGATGAGCCATGACAGAAGCAACAATGTCTGTATTATGGAACAGGCGGGTAGCGGCAAGATGGACGAGCCTGTATAGGTGCATCGTGAGATCGATGGCGCTGTGGGCGATTCCCTCGTCCACCCCGAGCGAAAATATCTCGCTGAGACGCCGTCCGTCCTTTCTTAAGATTGCAAGCCGCTCGGGAAATATGATATCCGCGGGCAGCCCCAGCCGGGAGTCGGGAACAATACTGATTGTCCCGGCCGCCTTTCCGGCTTTCACAGCAAGAAAGGTCAATGTGTGGGGATGCAGGTGATGGATGGTGCACCACAATTCGCTCGCCCCGCTCGCTTTCAAGGCATATCCTTTGCCGAGGTAGATCTCATGGACGAGCCTAAACGCCTTTTCGCGCAGTGCCTGCGTGGTTGCAACAACGATGGTCCAATCATTTTTCGGTCCGAACCGGTATTCATTCCCGTCCAGTAATCTGCCGCCCAAGGCGCTTTCTCCCTTAAAACTAAGCTTATCTTTTAATAATAGCGTATAAGAAAGAGGTTTGTATGTCAATATCGGTATCACGGACAAGGCGATGCAGGATTTTCATTGACAGACAAAAAGCTGCTGGTATACTCGGCTCAACCAGTAAAACGGAATTCTCATTAAGAAGGAGGAAATATGCGTATACTAAAAGTCATAACTGTCCTTACTGTGGTATTGTTTGTTTTTTCCGGTGTAGCCCTAGCCCAGCAGATGCCCAATCCCTATGGCCCGAATATAAGCCTGGCAACTGCTAAGAAGGTGGCTGCCGCAGCGGCAGCGGAAGCGGTGAAGATAAAGATAAATGTCGTAATCACCGTTGTAGATACGGGCGGCAATCTTCTCTATCTTGAACGATTCGATGTTGTCCAGTACGGCAGCGTCGATGCGGCGCTCCACAAGGCAAAGTGTTCTGTTGCTTACAAGAGACCGACGAAGGCCTTCGAGGATACAATCGGGAGTGGAAAGACGGCATATCTGACCCTGGACGGTATAAGCGCAATTGAAGGCGGTGTGCCGATCATTCAGGATGGCAAGATCATAGGCGCGATAGGCGTGTCGGGCGGAGCAGCAGCGCAGGACGGCCAGGTCGCGATGGCAGGAGCCAAAGTGATAATGTAACTCGCAACGTTTTGTCTAACGGGTGTAAGAGGGGAGGTCCATACGCGAAGGCCCTCCCCTTTTTTATTTCTTGTAATCGTAAACAAGGATTCGGCGACTTATCTTTCTTGAGGTATATCAGTAACGTCTCAATGGCAGTTTGCCGTTGGCCTTATTAAGAAGACGCGCAATATCGCTTTCAAGTTGATCGAAACAATTCATGAGTTCCTTGGCTTCATCCGTCAGATGCATGCCGTGTTTAACGCTGTCCATCTCCACAAGTTTCATCCCCAGCCTTTCTTCAGACGCCTTAATCCTCCCCCATGCAGCCCTGTACGACATTTTCAATTTCTTTGCGGCTGCGTTCAGACTGCGGCATTCTTCAATAGCTTTGAGCAACCCATCGCGACCGGGTCCAAAGATGACGCGGCCATCGCGCTCCAACCATAACTTGTGTTTGATTTCCACGGGTATATCTCCATAGGCGAAAAAGGGGATACAAAGAATATTTTTGTAAAACTAACATGATAGAATCTTCCATGGCAAGTCATTTAATTCTGATATGTCAGAAATGACATAACCATTTGAAATCATTACCTTATTGCAAAAAAAGGGATTGACAATGATACATGAATAGATTAGATTTGTGTCCCAGATAAGTAATTTAATTATGAACGGTACGAAGAGTATTTATGTTTTCAGATCACTTCCACATACAGTCATATCCAGCTGTTCTATTTTGTATCAAACCAAAGAAGACGCGGAGGATAGTTTATGAAGAAAGCCGTTTTTTTAATTTCACTTCTCATTGCGTTTAGTCTAGTTTTTTCCGGGATAATCCTTGCCCAGTCGAAAAAGGGCGGTGCTGTTGCCGCATCTGGGGCTTCCGTATGGGATTATCTGAAGAAACAGACGTATGCGAAGAGTTGGAAGATGTGGCCGGGAACGACGCCCATGTATCAGGGGCCGGAGCCTCACGGGGCATTTCTGACAACTTACGTCAATGACGTGGCATTGACGTCCATAGGCGCCAAAAAGGGGAAGTTTGCTGATGGGGCAATAATTGCCCAGGATAATTTTTCGAAGGACAAGAAGCTGAAATTTATTTCCGTCATGTACAAGGTTAAAGGATATAACGCGCAGGGCGGAGACTGGTTCTGGGCACAGTACAAGCCTGATGGAAGGATCGAAGCGGAAGGGAAGGTTGACGAGTGCATAAAATGCCACGTCGCCCAGAAAGGGAATGACTACGTCTACACGAGCAAACTTAAATGAACCGACGGCAAACGAAGATTAAGCCGCGCCGTCAGTTTGTCTTAGAGAGGATAGAGTTCGTTCTAATATGAATGACCAGAATGGAGGTTATGTTATGGAAGGGAAGGAAAAAAAAATGCCTGATCTGTTCCCGAAGGAAACTACACGACGCGGTTTTTTGAGAGGGACGGCAGTGGCAGCGGGCAGCGCCGTTGCTATGGTTACGGTCGGAGGTCTGGCTGCCAAGACTGCCCACGCCCAGGCCGCATCTCCTGCGCCGAAGAAAGAGTTGATGAAATATCTGTTTGCCGAGAGGGAGAATTGTACGGGCTGCAGAGGCTGTGAATATGCGTGCTCCGTTTATCATACAGGTATAGTAAGGCCCTCAGTATCCCGTATTCATGTGATGAAGTACAAGGATTCAATAGACGTTCCTATAATCTGCTGGCACTGTAACGACGCGCCGTGTGTTGCGGCCTGCCCCACGACTCCTAAATCGATAATCGCGGATCCCAATCACAACGGAATTATCTTGAATGAAAAAACCTGTCTGGGCAGAAAGTGTCTGAAATGCCAGGAGGCCTGTCCGGCACAGTTTGTCTGGGCAAATCCGGACACCGGCCAGCCTCTCATGTGCGACATGTGCGGCGGCGATCCTGCCTGCGTGAAGGCCTGTAAAGACCAGTCCGGCGATCCGCAGGGGCCCTGCCTCGTGGCAAACAAACTTGGTTTTGGCGTCAATCTGGCTTTCAGGGGTGTGACGCCCGACCAGGCGGGTAAGGATTTACTGGATCTCACGTTCTATCCTAATGTCGATGGGAAGAGACCCACGCCCGCTAAGACTAAAAAGACGAGGAGGTCGTAACCATGACAACACCCAAAGGTGGATGTTTCGGAAAAGTTCTCGAGATTGATTTAAGCAAACATACATATAAAGCCCGTGAAGTCCCCGATGAAATCTATCAGAAGGCCATCGGCGGAAACGGGCTCGGCGCATATTTTATGACGACAGAGTACAAGGCCCATAAGGACCCCCTGGCAGAGGACGCGTTCATCTATGTGGGCCCGGGGCCTCTTAATGGAACTTTCTGCGTTTCCACGCGCACGAGCTTTGCCAATATGAGTCCCTACACGGGCCTGATCTCCCATGCGGAGGCGGGTGCCCATTTCGGGAACGAAATCAAATGGGCGGGCTGGGACGGCATCTACATCAAGGGAAAGTCGAAGAAGCCTGTCTGGCTCTCTATTGTGGACGACAAGGTTGAATTCAGGGATGCCACAAAGATATGGGGCAAGGACACGGAAGAGACGCACGAAGCAATCATGAAGGAAATGAAAGACCCCTATGCCCGGACGGCGGTCATCGGCCAGGCCGGCGAAAACCAGGTTCCCTTCGCCTGCGTGATTGTGGAGCGCTTCCGCGCTGCCGCGAGAAGCGGAACGGGCATGGTGATGGGAAACAAGAAGCTGAAAGGCATTGCCGTGAGAGGCACTCAGGCCGTGCCTGTTGTTGACAACATGAAATTTATGGACATGGCCAACTATGCCAAGAAGGTCGCCATAGATAGGGAATGCTGGCAGGGCGTAAAGCGATGGGGAACAGCGGGACTCCTTGAGTTAAAGAACTTTGTTGACGGGTCCCTTGTCACGAAGAACTACCAGACAACCTGGTATCCTGACATTGTGAAAATCGGCGCCGAGGTGGCGAACCGGAAGTTCTGGAAGCGGCACGTGGCGTGCAATCACTGTCCCATCCACTGCCTGAAGCTGGGTGTCATCCGTGATGGGAAATACCGGGGACTGATTGCCGAAGGTCCCGAATACGAATCCGGCGGACTCCTGGGAAGCAATCTCGGGATGACTGACTTCAACGCTATGATCGCCCTTATCGAGGCCTGCGATGCCTATGGCATCGACAATATCTCCACGGGAGGCGTTCTCGGATTTACAACGGAACTCGTCGAAAGAGGCATTCTGAAGCCTGCCGACCTTGACGGTCTCAAACCGAAATGGGGCGACGGGGACACCTATTTGGAGCTCATCCGCAAGATGGCCTACAAGGAAGGCAATGCGGGCAAGCTTCTGTCTAAAGGTGTCAAGAAGATGGCTGCGGAAATCGGCAAAGGGTCCGAGTTATATGCCGTCCACGTGAAGGGGAAGGAACTCGCAGCCCATGACCCGCGTGGCGACAAGGCCAGGGCTTACAGCTATGCCTTGGGCTCCTGCGGAGGAGATCACCATGAGGGCGCTTCCACGCGGGCCCTCGTCATCTTTGCGATGATCAATTCCCTTTGCACCTGCTCTTTCGCGAGCGCACTCATCTGGGGCGGCGAAAACGCGAAGATCACCGTGGGCATGCTGAATCCGCTCTGTGGTTGGAATATGACGGAAGACGATTACTGGACAACGGGTAAACGGATTCTGACGATGGAACGCGTCTTCAATGTGAGGGAAGGCATCAGCCGCAAGGATGATACTCTGCCGATACGCATGAGGACGGAAAAGCTTCCCGCGGGACCAAAGAAAGGTAACATCTTCACCGAAGAAGATACGAAGAAGATGCAGGATGAATTCTACAGCTTCTTAGGCTGGGATGCAAAGGGCATCCCGACGGATGCGACATTGAAGGCTTACGGTCTTGAATATGCGATTGATGACATCGCTGCGGCCCGTAAGGAGTACAATTTGTAGAAAAGCAGTTTAGCGCAAACGGGGGCGGGTGGGAATTTCACCCGCCCTTGCTTTTTGGGGCCATTTGCTATATATTTTCTGCGTAAACTGATACGAGAATCATCCTTGAAGTGAGACTGCGTCGCAGTATCGTCCAAACGTCATTCCGAACGTATGTGAGGAATCTGTAATTTTCTCTCTTCGCGCTGGACGAAGATTTCTCGCAGTCCCTTCGCGATGCCCAGGGCTTCGGCTCACCGAAATGACAAAAAGAGAAGTACGGCATGGCTTCTGTAGAAGGATAAATTGTTATTTTTAGGAGTAATATAGGTAATCGTTTCTCATGAGTTTTTCAAGAAGGGATGCGCTCCATATTCTGCTTAGCGGCGCAGTTTCCACCCTTATTTTTACATCTTTTAAAGTCAGTGGTGCCAAAGCATTACCCCGCCCGCCCGGTGCACTCATCGAACCGGAATTTCTCAAGTACTGCACACGGTGTTACCAGTGTATAGATGTGTGTCCTGCCGACGCCCTCCATCCGGCAGGCATTTCCGGCGGTATTCCCAATTTTGGAACGCCCGTCCTGGACTGGAAGAAATGCATCTTCTGCATGAACTGTATCAGGACGTGCCCAACGGGCGCCATAAAGAGAATCTCCCGGGATGACATCGACATCGGGAACGCGGTAATCAACCCGAGTACGTGTCTTACCTGGTCGGGTAAGAGCAAGTGTGACATCTGCTATAACGCCTGCCGTTACGATGCGATCAAACTGGAAAACAAGATATACCCCGTCGTTCTTGAAGATCCCTGCACGGGCTGCGGGGCGTGTGAGAGAAAGTGCCCGACGAATCCGAAATCCATCGTCGTCTATTACGAAAAGGTAAAAAGGTTCCTGCCGCCGGAGAAGGGGGTCTCCATGCGGCTCCCCGATGAAGCAGGCAAGAAACACGGCGAAGAGGACTTCAAGGACTGGTTTGTGGAAAGGGTCAAGAAGCTCGGGAAATCTTACGGCATCATTAAAGAAGAGGAAGATGAATAAATGAACAGCACTAATGCATCTCCTGTTCTTATCATTGGCGGCGGCGTCGCCGGCATCGGCGCGGCTCTCGACATGGCGGGCTGCGGCCAGGCCGTCCATCTCGTGGAGAAGGGTCATATCCTCGGCGGCCAGGTTGCGAGGCTCGACAAACTCTATCCTACGGATCACTGCGCCTTTTGTCCGCTGTGGACGGATATCAAAAAACTGAGGAACAATCCTCTGATTACCGTCCATACATCCACGGAGGTGAAAGAGCTCAAGAGAGAAGGCGGCCGCGTCCATGCGATCATGGTAAAAAAACCTCCGGTCATCGATGAAGGCCTCTGCGTCTTCTGCGGGCGATGCGCGGGCGTTTGTACCGAAGCAGCGATAGAGACCCCGGGTGAACATGTTTATCCGCCCACTTACCTGGTGAGAGAGGAAATCTGCAACAAGTGCGAAGAGTGCGTGAAGGAATGTCCCACGAAAGCTATCGATTTTCAGAGGAGAGAAGAAACGTCTGAACTTATGTTCGACGATGTAATCTGGGCTTCCGGTTTTACGGAAGTCGATCTCTCACCGCTTCCGGAGTTCGGGCTGGGAAAACATTCGGACATCATGACGGCGATGGAGTTTGAGGACTGGACGGCAGAGGCAGGCGACAATAAAGGGGCGATCAGAAAAAGATCAAATTCAACAGTCCCCGGGAACATCGCCTTCATACAGTGCGCAGGTGCAAGAGATCAGAGGCTCCTCTCATACTGTTCCGCCGTCTGTTGCATGCACGCCATGAAGCAGGCCCAGTGGGCGATAAGGAGAAATCCGGAGATTCAGTGCGTGGTCTTCTATACCGATCTCCGTACGGTGGGGCGCGACTATTACGACTATTCCCTGCGGGATATAAGCGGAAGACGCGTGCGACTCATCAGGGGAAGACCGTCTCTCATCTATCCGCTCCCCGGGCGGGACGGCATTGCAGTAAAGTTTGAAAATACGATGACACAGAAAAGGGAGATCTGGAAATTCGATATGGTTGTCCTGAACGGCAATATCGGGTCTTCCCTGAACAAGAAAGATCAGGAAAAACATTTTTCACCTGTTCTTTCGGGTGAAGGGTTTGTGAATCCGGCGTCCGATGATATTTCCCGCTTCTCCTGCGGCTTCAGCGCGGAGCCTGCGGATGTGGCGGAGTCTGTCATTCAGGCGTCATCAGCCGCCATAAAAGCCATTCTGGCGAAAAGGAACAAATAAGAAATGTCGGGTATAGCAGTTTTTCTTTGCAGATGTTTCGGAGAAGTCAAGCGCGTGATTGACCTCGATTCACTGCAAAAAGAAGCAGAGAGACATAACGATGTTGTTTCTTCTGCCGTTTGCGAATCCCTCTGTCTCGCGGATGACATCGAGAAAACGGCTTCCCGCATCGGGGAGTCCGGTGCGGACAAAGTTGTGATCGGCGGATGCTCGCATCTGGCAAGGGGCGGCGCGGCTGTTGATGCTCTCGTCGAGCGCGGAATCAAGCGCTCCGCGATCGGTCTCGTCGACCTGAGGGAGGCGTGTGCATGGATTCACAAGGATGATCCGGAAAGAGCGACGGAGAAGGCATGGGACCTGATCAGTATGGAAATCGCCGGCCTTCATCACAGGCGGGAATCGGATGACGTAACGGTCAGTGTGTGTCCTGAAGCCATGATTGTCGGCGCCGGTCCGGCGGGGCTTTCCGCCGCGCGGACGCTTGCGCAAATGGGTTTCAAGGTGCATCTTGTCGAAAGGGGGTCAAACCCCGGGGGCATGCTGAACCTGATCTCCCACGTGTATCCATCCGATGAGAAGGCGTCCGAAAAAATGAAGACGTTCGTTGATGAAGTGGATAAAAATTCTCTCATCAATTTTTATCCGAAGGCGAAGATAAATTCGATTACGGGCTTTGCGGGCAACTTCAATGTGCAGGTATCGTCCTCTGGAGGCGAGCAGAGGCTCCGCGCAGGGGCCGTGATCCTTGCCTCGGGCGCGCGTGTGTGGCTTCCCCATGGCTTATATCGCTATGGCAAGCTCACGAACGTGATCACACAGATGGAGCTCGAGAGGCAATTCATCAAGGGTCCGCGTGAGATCAAGACCGCCGTCTTCATTCAATGCGTTGGCGCGAGGAATCATGAGCGACCTTATTGCGCAACGATGTGCTGTCCTTCGAGCCTGAAAAACGCCGTAAGAATAAAAGAAGAAAATCCCGATGCGCGGGTCTTTATTCTCCATCGCGATATTATGACCCCCGGAAGCGTCCTCGAGGCCTACTACAGAAACGCCCTCGCCAAAGGGGTGCAGTTCATCCGCTTCGAAGAGACGAACCCTCCCGAAATGCTCGGTGATGAACATGTAGAGAGTGTGGAGGTTTTTGACAGCATCAGCAGGATGAAGAGGACGCTCGAATGCGATCTCGTCGTCCTGAGTACGCCTCTCATTCCGAATGACGATAACGTGAAGCTTGCCCACATGCTCGGTCTGCAGGTTGACCGCTACGGCTTCTTTTCGGAAATCTATCCGCTCCACCCCCTTGAAACGAGGATGGACGGGGTTTTCATCTGCGGCTCTGCAAGATGGCCGGTATCATCCGATAATGCGATTGTGCAGGGAGAAGGTGCCGCCGCTAAAGCCGCGGCGCTCTTGGGGAGCAAGGCCTTTTCGGCCCTGTCTTTGAGCCGGGTTCCCGGAGAAAAATTCGGCCATGCCGCAGTCAATGCCGAGAAGTGCACAGGGTGCGGCAATTGCGTGGCCGTGTGTCCATTCGCTGCGTGCCGTCTTCAGAAGATGGGGAGGAAATCAATCGGCAGGGTCAACAAGCTCCGGTGTAAGGCCTGCGGCAACTGCGTATCCGTTTGCCCCAACGGTACAGTGCAGTTGCCTGAACAGGATTACCGGGCCGTGGCAGCGATGATTAAACAGGCCTTCGGCGGAGATAGCGCTTTATGAAAATCCTGATTTTTGCATGCAAGTGGTGCGGCCTCATCGGCGCCGACGGCGCGGGGAAAAAGAGAATACAGCTTCCCACGCAGTTCCGGGTGATTCCGGTGGAGTGCGCGGCGCTCGTCGAGCCTGATGCAGTAATCAGGGCGTTTGCATCCGGAATGACGGGTGTGGCGGTTCTTGGCTGCCATCTGGGAGGGTGCCGGTTCAACCACGCGAACCATGCGGCCATCAAAAGGCTGGAGCTTCTGAAGACGCTGTTGGACGCAACTGGGATCGGCGGCAAGAGACTGTTGATCAGTTTCGGGACGGCCCATGAGGATCATCAGTACGCAGAGGTCGTAAAAACATTCTTCGATGAATTAGAGGCGATGCCGTCTACTGCGGCTTGGATAAGCTGAGAGGATTGAAGAAAAGAGAAAGCAAAATAACAAATACTGGATTCCCGCCGGAGCCTGCCCTCGAATGTCTTCGTCGGGGGCGGGAATGACACTAATTATTTTCTGTCATTTCGAGCGAAGCGAGAAATCTTAGTCCGAGCCGAGGAGGAAAGCTAAAGATTCCTCACGTGTGTTCGGAATGACATTTAGAGAGTACTATGCTGGAAAAAATAAAGAACATAGCGAGGACCATCCTCTCGGAGAAGCAGGCAGACGGAGTCCTCGGTCTGATAAAAGGGCAGTGGGATATCATCCAACCGCACATCTTCGAAAGTCCGGTCGAGGTGGATGCCCTTGTGATTGAACCCAAATGGCTCCTCGCAAAGATGGCGATGACCGTCCTGCGATCTTCAAGGGAAGGCTACAGGCTGGCAGTCGTTGTGCGCGGCTGCGATGAAAGGGCGCTCACTGAACTTGTGAAAAGAAACCAGATTGAAAAGGAGCGGCTCGTAACCCTCGGCATTGCCTGCACGGCGGAACAGGCGCAGGCGTGCATCTGCGACCGCCCGTACCCGCAAAAGCTCGATTGCGGTGAGGCAGTGGCAGGTGTCGATACGCTTTCAGTGGAGAGCGTAAAGGAGCTTCTTGCCGGCGATGGACCGGAGAGAATGGAAAAATGGGCGAATATACTTAAGAGATGCATCAAGTGCTACGGATGCAGGAACTCGTGCCCCATCTGTGTCTGCGTACCCTGCAAACTGGAAGACCAGGTCTGGGTGGAAACAGGCGTCATACCTGCGGAGGTGCTTTCGTACCACCTGATCCGGGCGTTACATCTGTCGGATACATGCGTGGCCTGCGGGGCATGTCAGGAGGCCTGCCCGGTGAATATCCCGCTTATGGCCCTCCAGATGTCCATGCGGGAGATGCTCCGTGAGACATACGGCTATGAGGCCGGGCTTGACCCCGACAGGAAATCCCCGATCCTGTATGATCTGTGCAAAGAGCCTGCAGCAGGGCAGGCGCTGCCGGACTGGGTAAACAGTTTGAGAAAAGACGATGAATCCTGATTTTATAAAAACCATTTGTCCCTATTGCGGTGTCGGCTGCGGCCTGGTCCTGAAGG
Organism: Syntrophaceae bacterium; assembly: GCA_003142635.1. Classification (GTDB taxonomy): domain Bacteria; phylum Desulfobacterota; class Syntrophia; order Syntrophales; family UBA2185; genus Fen-1135. The sequence goes on from PLMX01000184.1 coordinate 16,702, forward strand.
TAGAGGACGGCAAGGTCGTCGGCACATACCCGGACAAGGAGCATCCCGTCAGCCGCGGCACACTCTGCATCAAGGGCTGGTCTGCGCATCAATTCGTTCATCACGCGGATCGTCTGAAAACGCCTCTCGTAAAAAAGGGAGACACGTTTGAGGAAATATCCTGGGATGACGCGATAGCGCTTGCGGTGGAAAAACTGAAAGCGGCGGCTAAGAGATACGGCGGCGATGCCATAGGCGGGCTGTCTTCCGCGAAGTGCACGAATGAAGAAAATTACCTTTTCCAGAAGATGATACGCATGGCCTTCAAGACGAATAACGTAGACCACTGCGCGCGCCTGTGCCATGCCCCCACGACCGTGGGTATGGGCCAGACGATGGGGAGCGGAGCCATGACAAACTCCATCTCCGATCTCGCGGGGGCGGAGTGTATATTGATTATCGGCTCCAAGNNGCGGTTGCCGAGAACGCGCGGATCCATCTGAGGATAAATCCGGGTACGGATATTCCCCTCCTCACCGGCATGATGAGGCACATTGTCGATGCAGGCCTTGCTAACGAAAAATTCATCAACGACAGGATGGAGGGTTTCGATGAATTTAAAAAGTATCTCCAGTCCTGGCCGGTGGAACGTGCCGCAAAAGAATGCGGCATCGACGAAAAAGAAATTAGACGGATTGCGGAGATGTATGCAAAGGCAAAGGACGCCGCCGCTGTTTACTGCATGGGAATTACCCAGCANNAATGTCCAGGGCGCCTGCGACATGGGAGCGCTCCAGAATGTCTACCCGGGATACCAGAGCGTAAGCGTGCCGGCCGTCAAAGAAAAATTTGAGAAGGCCTGGGGAAGGGAGCTTTCCGCGAAACCCGGTCTCACCGTAACGGAGATGATCGGCTCTGCCGGCAAAGACATCCGTGCGCTTTACATCATGGCGGAGAACCCCGCCCTCAGCGATCCGGATGTTAACCACGTGCTGGAATCCCTCACGAAGCTGGACTTCCTGATCGTCCAGGATATCTTTCTTACGGAGACCGCGAAATTCGCAGACCTGGTTTTGCCGGCGGTCTGCTTTGCCGAAAAGACGGGGACGTACACGAACACGGAAAGAAGATTCCAGCTATTGAGAAAAGCGGTGAAACCTCCCGGCGAGGCAAAGGGAGACTTCGAGATTATCTGTCTCCTCGCCAACGCCCTGGGTCTCGATTTCCCGTACAAGCATCCGGGTGAGGTCATGGAGGAAATCGCTAAGCTTGTGCCCGAATACGGCGGCATTCGCTTTGACCGGCTGGAGAAGGCGGGCCTGCAATGGCCGTGTCCCGACCTGAAACACGAAGGGACGAGATTTCTTCACGAGATGCGATTCACACGGGGCAGGGGCCTCTTTATCGCACCGGCATACACAGCGCCCTTTGAAAAGCCGGACAGCGAATACCCGTATTGGCTAAGTACGGGAAGGATGTTTGCCCACTATCACACGGGCACGATGACGCGCCGGTCCGCATTTCTCAACAGGGAGATGGAAGGGGCATACGCGGAGATGCACCCGGAGGACGCAATGAAGGCTGGGATCAGAGAAGGCGACAGGATCAGGATAACCAGCAGGCGGGGCAGTATCGTCACTGCTGCAAGAATTACAAAGAGGGTCGCAAGAGGATCTGTCTTTGCTCCATTCCACTTTACGGAAGCGCGCGCCAACATCCTGACGAACCCGGTTCTCGATCCGGTCTCAAAGATACCGGAGTTCAAGGCATGCGCCGCGCGGATAGAAAAGGAACCGCATGAAAAACACGAAAGATAAAATCGACGAGGCGAAACGCGCATCGGGCGCGGATTCCTGCGTAGAGTGCGGGCGCTGCGTTGCCGCCTGTCCCATGGCGGAGATGTATGCGATTTTTTCCATTGAGATGTCGCCGCGGGGCATCATAAAGAAGACGCTCATGGGCGACCCGGTGGTTGAGGACAAGAACATCTGGTATTGCACGGAGTGCAACGCCGGTACGGATACGTGCCCGCAGGGTGTGAGTTGCAGGGATCTGATCAGAAAGCTCAGGGAGGCGGCAGTAGATGAGAACCTCCTCGAAAATGCGAAGACCTGCAAATGCTGTGGCAGGGCCTTTGTGGCGATTCCCGTGGAGGACTTCGTCTTCGCGAGGTTAAAAGATGAACCCCCGAATGTGTTCGGGGTGCTCGATATTTGTCCGCCATGCCGGCGGGAGGTTTATCTTCTGAGAAATGCGTAAATGATGAAACAAGAGACTACACAGAAACCGATGGCAGAGCAGGATTTTTCCCTCAACATCGAGGACCTGCGCCCGCGCCCCCAGGAGAAGAAGCATCTTTCCGAGTACTTCATGCCGCGGCGCCATTCGTTTATAATATTTCATCCGGATAGGTGCACGGGCTGCGGCGCCTGCGAGATGATCTGCTCCACGAGGAACGTGGAGAAAGTCGCGCCCGTATCCGCGAGCGTGAAGGTTATGAGAGATGGAAAGGAAGGCAAGAACTTCTCCATACTCTGCCAGCACTGCAGGAAGCCACTCTGCCTTCCCGCCTGTCCCACAAGGGCCATCGAAAAGGGCGACGACGGCATCGTGCGCATAGACAAACTCTTCTGCACCGAGTGCGGGCTCTGTACCATGGCGTGCCCGGCAGCGGCTCCCATCAAAGACCCCGGCAGTCAGGAAATACACAAATGCGACCTCTGCGAAGGCGACCCTCTCTGCGTCAAACACTGTCCTGAGAATGCGCTCACCCTTACGAGGGGGAAGGCTGTTCGCTGGATAAAGGGGCTCCGCTGGACTTCCCAGCTCATGTCATTTCTGCTTCTGGTCATGGTCTTTGTCGGCACGTTCTGCTACTTCAGGACAGGAAGCGTGAGTTTCGCTTGTCCCACGGGGACGCTTCAGAATATCGCATCGTCGGGAACCATCGTGCTGGTAAGCGTTTCATCCGCCCTGGCTCTCCTGATTCTCACCGTTGTGGCGGGAAGGCTCTTCTGTGGATGGGTCTGCCCCTTCGGTTTTGTCCTCGATCTCGTGGACAAGATAACTCCCAGGAAACTCGGCTGGCCGGCGTTTCTCAAGAGCCGCATGACAAAGTACGGTGTATTGGCAGGCGCCGTCGGGGGGAGCTATGCCCTCGGTTTCCAGGTCTTCTGCACCGTCTGTCCCATCGGGACGCTCTGCCGTTCCTATGGGGTGCAGTCCTTCTTTAAGAGCGCCGAACTCGCCATCGTTCCCGCCCTGGCAAGCCTTGAGATCGGTGAGAGAAGATCATGGTGCAGATATTTTTGCCCCGTAGGGGCCGTCCTGGGGCTCACGGCATTATTGCGTCTGATAAAAATAGTCATCGGGGCAAAGAGGTGCAAGAAATTCTCCTGTATTCAGTGTGCGGAGGTCTGTCCCGTGGGTATTATCGACGCGGACAAATTGCGGGAAGGATTATCACCGAAGATTCCCATGACGGAATGCATCATGTGCATGAGGTGCATTGATCGATGCCCCTATGATGCGGCGAAGATCCGCTTTCGTTGGCAGAAGGCGGTACCGGGAGAAGGCAGGATATGATTCCCTTCCAGCCATTTTACAATATGAAGATCGGCGTTGTCGATCTTTCCACCTCATCCGCTGAGGTTATTCCTTTGGTTCAGGAGCGCGTGAGCAGGTATCTTGGCGGGGCGGCCATGAATAGCGCTATCCTCGAAGGATATCAGGATGACGCTCTGGCCTTCGGTACCGGCCCTTTGACGGGGAGTTTCGCTCCCGCCTCGCCGCTCATGATCGCAACGTTTACGTCTTCCATTTTCAAGCGTCTCTGCCATGTCCCGTTAATGCTCCGCACCGGACCGGACATGAAATTTTCCGGCGTTGATTTTCTCGTGGTGAAAGGCACCGCGCCGGAACCATCCGTCGTCCATGTGAATCATGGAGTGATCAGGATACTCCTCGCCCCGACTATCCTGAATATGCCTGTTCCCGAAGCGATCATGGAATTAAAGAAAACATCCCCTCCCTTTCAGTCTTTAATTATAACCGGACCGGCGGCTGACCGCGGCAGTTCCTATGCGTCCATCTCAATCGGTACAAACGGCAGCCTCGACAAAGCGGGTCTCGCAACGCTCATGGCCGCGAAAAGCCTCAAGGGGATAATGCTGGGCGGCACTGACGGTCTTCCCTTCAACAAGGACAATCCGGCGCAGGGAAAGGAACTCGAAAAAATAATCTCGGGGGATAAGAATTTCAAACGCAGGGGATTCTACGCCGTCCTGAAAAATCTGGAAGGCGGGAAAGACGCGGGAAAATATCTCAAGGCAGACAGGAAAAAGGACATGGCCTGCTATCACTGCCCTTCGCCCTGTATGACGCATGTGAGATACTCATGGCATGATCCAAGAAATCAGGAAATGGAAAAGTCCGAGGAGGGCTTACTGCTTCTCGATCATACGGGGTGTATAGCTCTTGCCAAAAAGGTGGGAAAGAATATCTTACCAATACTATGGGCCTGCCTGCACTATGGTCTTGATCCCGCCGGTGTTGCAGAGATGCTCCCGGAAGGCGGGGCAATGACGGAATGCATCAATGCCATAGATAAAATCATATCTGACGGCCCCCCTCGCACGACTGATGTTTCCGAAGCGAATCGTCTCTGCGGAGGAGGCGTGCCCCCTATCGGGACGGATGATTTATGGGAAAAGAGGGTTGCCCTCGCCATGGTCCTCGGCGTCTGTCCAATTTTTCTCCTGCGGTTTCCGGAGATCACCGACACCGCTCTCCTTTCCTTCATCTCTACGAGGGAAGAAGACTTGAAGACTCTGCAAGAGCGCCTTTCCTCCGCCATCTCTTCTCTCTGACCGTTCTTGTCATTTCGACCCCCTCGGCTCACTCGGAGTAAACTCCGGGAGAAATCTTATTTGCAAATTCCTTTTCTCTTATTGCGTATTACAGTCCAGGTTCGTCCATGATCAGAATCGCATCCCTTTGCCGGATCGTTTCCCTTTTTCCTTGTTGTCTGAGCCTTTTTCCTGTTCACGTTTCTCCTCGGTGACAGCCACTTTGTTGATTTTAAAAGTGCAAACATATTCATTTTGGAGATCGTCGATTTGCAAAGCAAGGATCACCTGAAAGGTTTTGTCTACGAAGGGTTCAGCCTTCGTTCTCAATTCTTCTGCTGTCCCCTTGATCTGAGCCGGCAGAAACGGCGCCCTCTTCCAATAACCTTGTTGTTTATATGAACTTCCGCCGTAATCATCTTCGCGCTGGAAATAATCTGCCGGATGTACGAAATCTTCAAGAGTGCCTCTTGCAGCAACAACCGTGGGAGGATGTGAATTGTTTCTATCCTCATAGCCGGTGCCGGAATGTATCAATCTGTGGCTTGCACCCTTTTCATCAATGAATCTCGCTTCATTCCAAACGATTCTCACCGGCCCATCCGTTTTATTATAGAGAACAAAAACAATGTCATAAGGCGACGGAAGCCATTTAATTCTCACCGTCTCATCCTGAAAAGAAAATTTTGAAATTCCCCCCTCAATTACTGTTTCAATGCTTTGCTCTCCCATCTTCTTAGCCCCAGTGGATTTTTCCACAGAGATCAGAGATATGTCATAAGCCGCATTGGCGATTGTGTATGTTTTCGGAGATGAATCGGATGGAGATTTCGTTCGATACGACGGCTCACAGCTTATTAAGGCCAAAACGGTGAAGAGAGGAAGTAGATAACATAGATTTTTTCTCATATGACATGTCCATTTCGTACGAAGAATATTGTTTTGTCAACCACTATTGAGTTTTCTCTTGTGTGCCCATCTTATAGGAAACAATAACGCTTCTATCCGAAACAGAGCCGCCCACCGACAGAACGAGTGCAAGTACGATCTCCTTCTGCCCATCATTGTCTATGTCCTTCAATTGGTAGTCCGCTACGTAGCCGCTGATCTTCCGCGTTTTCCAGTTCTCAACGAGACCGAGACCATCCCATTCAAGATCGTATATTTCACTTGATGTGAAAACTTTTACATTTTTGAGCACTCTTCCGACTGATGACAGGTTTTTCACGATAATAATTTCCTTTTTACCGTCTTTGCCGGTATCGAGCGTCAGGATTCTGGAATTAATGAAGGTAACTCTATTTTCATCATCCGCCGAAAGATCATCATTTACGATAGCGGTGTTGCTCCCCCCGTAGTTGTCATCGCTTCTGTAGAGGTGTTCAGGAACTCTTCCAACAAGGCTCTTAAGGTTCGTAAGGGATTTGTCTGTTTGTTCGTATATGGAAAGATAGTCATAGTCATCAAGAGCTATTATCTTATCATTTCCCCCGGTTCCAAGATTATCTATCGTCAGGCCATAGACGGAAAGTCCCACGGGGATTTTCATCTTCTTTCCCTCTTTGTATTTCCCCTCCTCCCATATTATCTCATGGATAGGTTTGCTGAAGGGCTTGTCCATCCCCCTGTTTTGGCCGAGAAGGATAGGTCCCGCTGCGGTATCAATGACCCTCATATACCAGGGCAGCTTCTCGGCAATCTGGATAAATTTTCCATCCCTGTATTCAAGGACAAAGGAGTCAACCATATTTCGCGTCATGCTGGTGACGATGATTTCTTTAACGCCGTTTCTGTTGATGTCAGCCACGTCGACAGCAAGAAAATTTTGTGATGACTTTCCAGGTATCTTTTGCAGCAGGACAAAATCGTTGCCTTTCTTTTCGTATATCATGACGCTGTGTGTATCGATAATGACGACCTTATTCTTACCATCACCCGTTACATCACCGATATCCATGCCCCTGAATTCGGTTGAGAATTTCTGACTCATCCAGAAACCCTTTCTGTCGAGAGGCCTGGCGGAGGTTATGAAGTCAGGGTTAATGACAGCGGTGTAAGTGCCTTTCTTGCTCTTCTTCATCCCTCCGATGATCTCCGATTCACGGGAATCCTGCGGCGTCTGCTGCTGCGCCGCTGCGGGTGCCGGAGCTGACGCCTGCGGCGCGGCAAAGGACGGGGGGACGGTACCAAGGATCTGGTTGTCTATGTTACGGGCAAAGTCATTGATCTTCACTATGACCTCGTCCATGCCCGGGCTCTGAGTAAAGAGGCTTACAGTGGACTTATTCGCAGCTATGTCGACAAGCTTCCCGTCTATGCTTATACTGTTGCCAAACTTCGTGATGCTGCCATATACGATAAAATCAGCATTCATTTTTTTCCCGAGGCCGTAAATATCTTGTATGGACAGATCTTTCCCTTCCTTTCC
>PLMX01000214.1 GCA_003142635.1 Syntrophaceae bacterium
AACCTGTATACCGGGCTGTCCTTACCGAAGTTGATGATGAGCGGCATTACTTGCGACAGCCCAGATCAACTCAGCTTGAATGCTGGACAGCCGACGCAAGTCAATCCCTTTAGGGATGAATAAAGAGGGGTGGGAAAAAGATACCGATGCCCGCCTGTGCAAACGCAAGCTGGAACAAGGCAGAGCGATCCGTGAATATCCCTACGATATTCACGGATAACTATTGAATCATTAACGCTCTTCTATCGGTACCGTTAAATACACGATCTCGCTTCCTTTCCCTTATCGGGTCTACCCCTATAGTTACCCATCCTGTGCTGCGTTTGAATTTAACAATACCTTTCGATCTAATTAGGCTGTCTAGAAAATAATCCTTGATGTAATCGTAATGGTTGCCGGTACGCATAACATGTATTAACATATTCTCATCTCCTCGCTTTATCAGATATACCAGCAATGAATCTTTGGTTTTGAACTCAGGCTACTCGATCTAGATCTTGAGCTCATTCATTTTAAAATTATAGGACTTGGGAGTCATTTACAATCAGGGATATCCTGATTTATGGCTACGAAAAACCTGATAATAGATTTCGAATATTCGAATTGATTTGATCGGAACTTCCTTCTGTGGAGTGGCAATAGTGGAAATCCTCGATGGTCTGCCTTTTTTCCACGGAAGTCAGAGGGGTCAAGTTGTTGAGGCTGTCCTGCAGGAATTCCTCGAAGGGTTTGATCTCCCGAGTCTTTTCTATGCAGAACCGGGTGGTGTCGGTTTCCCAAGGGTCGTTTTGAGGTATATCAGCATAAGCTCTTCAACCATCTGTTTTCTTGGTGTGTTGGCAAAGGATACCCGTTCTTCTCCTTCAGATTTGCTGATTTTACCGATCTTTATGGCCGAAGATCGTTGTGCTTGTTGCAAAGCGGCATATTTCTTAATTAAATCGTCTGCAGGCATATTCAAAAGGGATTGGTAAACGGAGAGCATCTGGCCCGGAGTAGGTAGACGAGGGGATTCCAGAATCATTCTGCAATTGCGAGCGAAGCGTTCCAACCCGCCAAGGATATGAATTGACTTGACAAAATTTATTCCTGACCAGCCGGCGCGAAGCCATTGAAATACACCAACCCTAACCATGGTTGGTGTATTGCTTGATTCCACATAGACACCAACTGAAAAATAATCATAGATGTAAGACTTGACCCATCCAAGTCCGGTTCTTGTAGAACCGGGCTCCCCCGAGTAGTAGTAGTTCCAGTCGTTGTCATCGCCCAGAATAACCCCTTTTTTTCCGACATTGGATTTACCGATCTGTTTTGATACTGAGATCAGTGCTTGACGTCCTTTGTGGTTGACGAGGATGAGGGTTCTTTTCAGGTCGTATTCATGATAGATACCGGTAGTCAGGTCAGGGGTGTCGGAATCGTGCTGCATACCGTGGAGGACGACTGGAACTCCGGCAGGAGGAACCGGTCTCCAACTGTTGGGCAACTTCTGAGTTTCACTTCGAGGGCCGGTCCAAAGGGAGTAGCGCACAGAAGATGGCCTCGTGATCACGGCCGGGATGAGAGGGTTATACGAGTACTCTATGAGCCGGGGAAAGGAGATCTTCGTGTCGAATTCATAATAAGCCCCGGCACATTCCATGGATTTAGGGAAGGCGAATCCCCTATTTTGCTTCGAGCTCAGGACGTAATCGACGAGGGTAGCCACCGCATTTTCATCAAGGCCAACTTTGGGCTCAATGCAAAATTGCACCAATTTCATCGCGGCATCATTGATAGGGCTGAGAGCAGCTGTGGCAGAAAGGGCCGTAACGGGTTGATGCAGCAGGATCAACAGCAGCGCGAGAACAACGTAGCACGATATCGGCCGGAAATAAATGCGTCGTTTCATAGTGGGAATATTACAGACAACTCTCCTTTGTTATCTTGAATTTTCTATAACGACAGGGGTGTGTGGATAACTGGAAGAACCATTGCGTCTTCAATTGGCCACACTCAATAGTTTATTCTATGTGTGATTTGGCTGTTTTGACAGCGAGATTTTTATCCTTTGTAAACAACCTCCACTCCATACCTAACGAGTGAGTGCCGGTTGCCTTGTCGCGACCCCTACAATAATACCAGTGTTCAAAGCGTTCTACAGTAGAAAAGGGATGATCGGCTGTAGAAAGGATTCCGTCAGGATTAATCTCCTTGAAAAAAATGGTTTCGTCGGGGGCTTCGTCATAAGACAGGCCATCAGGCAATGTGATTTGAGATACATCAATGCCTTCTGCTTCTTTTTTATCCAACCATTCAGAAATCTTCATTGATTCTTTTCTCCCTAATCGTTTTTTACCCCTTCTTTGAGGTCCTCCTATGCAGCGCAGCAATCGTCCACAACATGTGATCGACCTTATTATCCATCGATAATCATGACGAATGACTCATGCTGGAATGGCTTTCTACCGCCTGCAAAAGTTCGGGAATGCCAAAGGAATATATATCCGCTTTTGAATTCACGTCCTCGTCCGGGTTCCATGAATCTTTAATATGGATAATATAGATAGAAGGAATTTTTGACCTTATATACAGGTCAAAATCGATTTCTCTATATCCAACCTTGGTAAGGACAGCATCATATTGTTCGTCCGACAGCATGCGAATAATCTCACGGCACTCTTTTGCGACGCCTACTTTGTAACCAAGATTTACCATGCTCTCCAAAAAGAACTCCAGGGTGTCATGCCGTTCAACGTTAATCAAAAGCTTCATAGGGTGACTTCCATTTCAGGCAAAGGATTAGGTGGGTTCATTGTTCCACGGGGCCAGAAAAATCTTCTGCAAAAGACCACGATTTCTTGGTTTGCTTCGGACGTCCGTTATGAAACCGCCATGCAGAACATCCATTGGATCAGCAAGAAAAATGCCTTCGCACGCAGGGCACTGATAACGCATATGACCTGAAAAGGGATTGTGTCCCCGATGCTTGAAAATCCTGGAGGCGGGCGTATCATAAGTCACACCCTGAATCTCTATGATCCCTTCAAAGTCACAATTCATGCACCGGGTGTCTATCCTGAACATCGTCTTTCCCATGACAATAATTTGTTTACATTCTGAGAGGAGAAATCCGTTTCTCTTCTCCTATCTTAGATTGCAACGTTAATAGAACCAAGCGGGCACGTTCAAATTGGCAAATCATTTATCCAGCTCTTCGCCCCTGAATAACTTGAAGCACCACGACGATGATGGCAATCACCAGCAGGATATGAATAAAATTACCCAGCGTATAGCCGCTCACCAGCCCCAGCGCCCACAGAATTATCAGTATTACAGCAATCGTCCACAGCATATGATCCTCCTTTATGATTGTTCATCGTCGTTGCCGGTCTGACGCACCCGGACACCAGCCGCCGGTGAGCCGGCATTTTATCTGTTCTTAAACTCAAGCTACTTAATGTAGATCTTGCGCCATCTGATCTTAATGATATAGACC
>PLMX01000157.1 GCA_003142635.1 Syntrophaceae bacterium
ATTTATGAAACGTTATACTAGTTGACATGCAGGCGCTTTCCTCTTATAAACCTCGCATTCTGATTCTTATTGCCGGGCACTTGCGATGAGCAAATTCAACCTGAAAATTCTCATGGTCCTTTCATTAGGACATCTGGTAACGGATATATACCAGAGTGCGCTTCCCGCCATACTGCCCTTTCTGAAAGAGAACCTTTCTCTCTCCTACACCATGGCAGGCGTCATCCTCATGGCCGCCAATTTTACATCCTCTCTGGTCCAGCCTCTTTTCGGATATCTTTCAGACAAACAGGAAAAGGCATTTCTTTTGCCCTTCGGGTGCCTGTGCGCCGGCGCCGGATTTTCTTTGTTATCCTTCGCTTCAAGTTACGCGCTCGTCCTCGCGCTTGTCATAGTGAGCGGCTTCGGCATTGCTTCATACCATCCGGAAGGATACAAGACCGCCCATTTTTTTACAGGCGAGAAGCGGGTAACCGGGATGGCCATATTCTCAGTCGGCGGAAATCTGGGATTTGCCTTAGGCCCGATAATCGCAATCTACATAATCAAGTACATGGGATTTTCTTCACTGCCCGTTATAATCATTCCATCGGTCGCTTTTGTGGCGATTATAATCTTCTATCGGCGGGCAATATCGATTACCGAAATCAAACGGGACAGGGCGGCGGGAGGAGAGGTTGCACGTGGGCGGCAAAAGGGCGCTTACATGTCTTTATCAATAGTGATTGCAGTCGTCATTATGAGGTCATGGACGCAGATGGGCCTTATGAGTTACATCCCCTTTTACTACATAAACCATCTCAAAGGAGATCCGCTTTATGCAGGCAAGCTCGTGTTTGTTCTGCTTCTCGGTGGAGTCATAGGCACCCTCGGTGGAGCGCCTCTCGCTGACAGGTGGGGGCATAAACGCTATCTGATGCTGTCCATGTTTGCGAGCTCCCTTATTCTGCCCCTGATATTCGTCGTTGACGGCTACATGCTGTTTCTTGTACTCGGATTTCTCGGCATGACCTTGATTTCAACCTTTACTGTTACCGTTGTCATGGCACAGCTGCTGCTGCCGAAAAATCTCGGCGTTGCCTCCGGCCTCATGGTGGGCTTTGCTATCGGGGCAGGCGGCATCTGTGTCACGCTCCTTGGCGTCATTGCCGATCATTTCGGCGTGCCTGTCGCTCTGAAATCGATTATGATCCTTCCCGTGGCCGGATTTCTGCTCAGCACCCTCCTGCGCTACCCGGAAGATAACAAGATAGGGACAACAGCAGGGCCTTGATACGATGGCTTTGGCCCTTCCCAAGGTTATGCTGCAGAGACAAACGTAAGACGCATTGCCCTCAGGCACTGAGCGTGTCCTGATGAATTTCCGGCGCGGCGCCTGCCTCTTCTTTTCTGTAGTTGTGTACTCCCATTTTACAGCTATTTTATGCCTATTGCTTCCGGTCATATGAGGAGTTATTTTCTTGCACAATAATTTTAGCGCCCGATTGCCGAACGTTCGCTCCCTATGGCGAAGGGCCATTGGGTACGGGGGGACACATGGAGATCAAAGGTAAACGGATTTTCCTGCTCGTGGAAGACCGGTATCAGGTTCTGGAACTGTGGTATCCGCTCATCCGTCTGCGTGAAGCCGGTGCCACGGTAACGGTTGTCGGTCCTGAAGGAGGACGCGTCTATAAGAGCGGCAACGGCTATGAGATTACCGCAGACGCCTCTGCGGCAGATATCAGGATTCAGGAATATGACGGTGTGGTTGTGCCAGGTGGATTCGCCCCTGATTTAATGCGGCGCAATCCCGCCATGATCGCCCTTGTACGGGACCCCTACAATCAAGGCAAAGTCGTGGCGGCCATCTGTCACGCAGGGTGGATGCTCGCTTCCGCCGGAATCATCCGGGGAAGGAAAGTGACCAGCTTCTATAGCATGAAGGACGATATGATCAACGCCGGTGCAATCTGGCTCAAGGAAGAACAACCTTTGTCAACACCCTGAAGTATGTCTTTATGGCCACGAGCGCTAATTTTGGAAATATGTTCAGCATGGCCGGCGCTTCTCTCTTTCTATCCTTTCTTCCCCTGTTGCCCAAGCAGATCCTGCTTACTAATCTGATGACGGATTTCCCGGAAATGACGATTGCCACGGACCATGTGGACAGGGAAATGGTGGATCAACCCAAGAGGTGGAATATTGCCTTTATACGGAAATTCATGTTGACCTTCGGCCTCGTCAGTTCAATTTTTGATTACCTCACCTTTGCAGTTCTGCTTCTTATACTCCACGCCTCACCGGAGCAGTTCAGAACGGGGTGGTTCATGGAATCCGTTATTTCTGCGTCCATCATTGTGCTGGTAATCCGCAGCCGCAGGCCTTTCTTCAAGAGCCGACCGGGAAAATATCTTTTCATTGCGACGGTCGCCGTCGTCATAGCCACGCTTGTTTTTCCTTTTACTTCCATCGGGACGCTCTTTGGTTTTACATCGCTGCCTCTCTCTTTTCTGATGATGATGGGCTTAATTGTGATCCTCTATATCCTGGTGGCGGAGATCGCAAAAAAGATATTTTATCAGAGAGTTGATATTTAAACGCTTCCACACAGGAAGAATCACATCCTTGGGATCGGACCCACTATGCAGACCATCCCGATTATTATTTCCGCCGGTAAGTTATTAAAGTCTTGACATACTACAATTTAGCACTAAAAATATAGCGACAGTCGGGATACTGATGCGAGGATAATCTTGGGGGGCGTACTATGAAAAAGATTCTTATCTCTGCTATAGCATTTGCATTAGGCGGAATGCTGGTTCTTCTCGGAAATGCCGGAAGTGACGATTTTAGCGCAGGGCAAACACTATTTAAGAAGAACTGTCAGTTCTGCCACAACCTCAAGGGTGATGATAATTACCCTTCCGCCTATTATCGCCAACACAGGCCGAAGGACTTCACCGACCCTGATTCCTGGAAGGGACTCAACGGGCAAAAGATCGAACAGGTTATCAAGAAAGGCAAGGGCGTGATGCCGGCTATAAATCTCAAGCCCGAAGACACTAAGGCCATAATTGATTATATGACCCATGTGCTGAAAAATTAGTAGAGTAGAAAAGGAGAGA
>PLMX01000212.1 GCA_003142635.1 Syntrophaceae bacterium
ACGTCCGCGCCGGGAAGCGTCGGACAGGTGCGGGAATCGTCGGCACGTCTCATTCTCCTGGCAAAGAAGACGGGCATTCCCGTCTTTCTTGTCGGGCATGTGACGAAGGACGGCTCCATAGCAGGCCCGAAGGTGCTGGAACACATGGTGGATACGGTTCTCTATTTCGAAGGGGACTCCAGTCACGCATATCGCATCATCAGGGCAATGAAGAACAGATTCGGACCGACCAATGAAATCGGCGTCTTTGAAATGAGGAGCAATGGTTTGATTGAAGTTGCGAACCCCTCGGCATTTTTCCTGACGGAACGGCCGGAAGGGGCGCCGGGGTCCGTGGTTGTGCCGAGTATTGAAGGGACCAGGCCGATCCTCATAGAGATACAGTCCCTCGTCAATCCCACGAATTTCGGTATGCCGCGCAGGACGACCATTGGAGTGGACCATAATCGGGTGGCCTTGCTTGCCGCCGTTATGGACAAGATGTGCGGATTCCGTCTCAGCGGGCATGATATCTTTATCAATGTGGCAGGCGGTATGAAGGTGGACGAGCCGGCAGTTGACCTGGGAATTGTTGCATCCATGGCCTCCAGTTTTCTCGGCAAGCCTATCGATAAAGGCACCGTGGTATTCGGTGAGGTGGGTCTTGCAGGCGAGGTGAGGGGGACTTCCCAGATGGATGTCAGGATCAAGGAGGCAGCCCGCATGGGATTTGTGCGCTGCATCATGCCTCAGACCTCCTCCCTAAACGTATCCGCAGAAAGAAAGATGGAGTGCTTCAGGGTCAACAGCCTGAAAAAACTCCTGGAATGTCTCTTCTGATTATGCCAAAAAAAATTCTTATTGTTGACGATGAAAAAGACATCGTGGATCTTATCAGCTACAACCTTGAGAAGGAAGGGTTTGCAGTCCTTAAGGCCTACGACGGGGAAAGCGCCCTCAAACTGGTTGATACGAAAAAGCCGGACCTGGTCATTCTCGACCTCATGCTTCCCGGCATGAGAGGATTAGAGGTATGCAAATTTATCCGTAAGAACCCGGCAATAGAAACGCTTCCGATCATCATGCTCACAGCTAAAGGTGATCAGGTGGATAAGATATTGGGCCTGGAGATGGGCGCAGACGATTACGTTACCAAGCCTTTCAACGTGAGGGAACTGATTGCCAGAATCCATGCGGTCCTGCGCAGGGCGGAGGGGCGTTCCGATTCTGATAAGAAGGAACATTTCGCATACAAAGGGCTTGGGTTTGATTACAGCTCATATGATGTTACCGTGGATGGAGAAAAGGTCGAGCTCGGCCCGACAGAATTGAAACTGCTGCGCTTCCTCACCCAGCATCCCGGCAGGGTCTACACCAGGGATCAGCTTCTTGACTATGTCTGGGGGGACGAGACTTTCGTTGAACCGCGCACCGTTGATGTCCATATCAGCCGGCTGCGGTTGGCCATAGAAAAAGATAAGGATGAGCCGCGGTATATCCTGACCGTCAGGGGGATCGGGTATAAATTTGTGGATACGAAATAAGCGTGATACGATAGATGATGCGGCAACTTTTATGAGATCGTTAAGAGTCACACCGCTACGCATAATGGGATTGGATGTGATTGGAAGGAGCAAAGATATGCACAGATTGATGCGCTTATTGATTTTATTATCTGTCTTTTTCTCGTTAGCCGGTGCGTCAATTGTCTGCGCCCAGGATCAACAGAAATCATTAGATGACGATTTTCTTCACCAACTCTTTCTTTCCGCTAAGGATGGAAGAACGGACAAAGAAACCTTGGTGAAAAAAATAAACAGTCTGGCAAAAGAAAATTTTGATCAGCAGTATAAGGGGAACGTCAAAAACATAGAGCTGGAAGGCATCTACGAACTTGCTAAAAACTGTTATGTGATCTGCCATACCGCGCAGTTAATGAGCGGGGAGGAGGTTTATCTATTTCATGCCCACTTATTTGGTAAAATCGAAAACAGTAATGTCCAGATACATGGTCGCGGAAAAGAGGATATGGCAGAATTTGGAAAATTTATGATGATGAGCGAGAGCGGGAAAATAAAATTTATCAGATACTTCTTCAAAACGTATGCGAAAATTGAATTGCCTTCGTAAGAAAGGCAATGTCTGAATTGCCCCTGCCGGCGATTGAAGCTCTCCGCAGCAAGCTGCGGGAAATGCGCTCGCTACGGAATTCATTTAAAATCGAAATCAAATTCTCCTTCACATAAGCCGCTCTCAAGCATCAGACATCTTAGTACCTGCGGTGTGACATTGTACCTGACCTTCAGGCTGTCGAACCAGCATTGAAGTCTGTAGATAACACCGCATTCATATTGATCTATAGCCCCTGTCCTTTTTATCCCTTTGTAAGCGAAGCAGTTGCCGGGTTCAAATTGCCAGTGCAGCGTGTTTTTCTTCGGGAAGAATATGGTGATATTCATAAAAGCCGGTATAAATAAAGGGGAGGCGGCCGCAAAGAAATCCTTGAACTCCTGAAAATTCTCAATCCGTTTCTCGAGTCCCAGGGCCTTCGTGATCCTGTCTATCTCCACCGGCGCTAATGATTTAATTGCCGCTTTATTCAGCTCATTCGCCTTTTCTATGCCGAAGTTCTTCAAGCAGTGGTAAAACCACATACCGTCGTGGGTCATCCAGCACCGGTTCAAAAGGTCGATGATCTCTTCTTTTTGCAGTTCGCGTGGAGCACTCATGGGCGCATCCTTTCGTCATGTGTTCTCGTAACCATTCCTGCATAACAGGACGGTTCAAGTATCTTATAATCTTCTCAACTGAAAGTTACCGTGGACAATGCAGCAGACGTTTCCCTGCTCATCCTTCAGTTCGAAGTCGACAGGCCAGTCCGCCTTTCCCGCTTCATCGGCGATATTCCTGACGCCGTGGGCCTGCTCAGAAGTCAAAGACGCTTCAACGGTAATGTCTGTTGTAGCCGGTTTCTTGAAGGCAATCGTCATTTCCTTCAAGAGGATATAATATTTCTTATAATCGAAAGAGGCGAAGAAGAGGATTCCTCCCGCAAAATCAGCGAGCGAAAAGAGGGCCCCGGCATATACGGTACCGACGTGATTCACGTTCGGCTCTTTCGGCAGCTTTATTCTTACCGACTGCTTCTCAAGATCGAGGATGCGCATGCCCATCTTTTCGACTATCTTGATTGCCTTTTCGAGATAACCGACAAGGTCCTTATACTCATCACTGATTGCCATTTGCCAATTCTCCTCATATGATTTTATATTCCCGTAGAGAATGAACAACGGTACTGCGACCCCGACATGTTACCCGCAGTCAAGAATTAGCCGCCGGCGATTGCTGCGGTTGCCTGTGCAATATTATTGAGCCACATAAAACACCNNTGCTGGGGGAGGATCACTTATCATTACTTGTACGGGAAATCTATAGTCATATGGCAAGAATATATCAAGCGCTTACGGGAAGGGAATGCGGCTGATGGTTACATCTGCAAGTCGTCATCTTGCAGGCAAATTGAATTTGCGTGATTAACGATGGGACGGTGAATAACCCCGATAGATAATACCGGACGCTTTTCAGACAAAATCAATTACCATAAAGGCAGGGATATCGGGATTAAGTGGATAGACCGGACCGGCTCCCGGTTTCTCAATCTGTTATCTGCGCAAAGGCTGGGGGGCGCCGTATTTGGTAAAAACAATCTGCCAGATTTGATTGCTTCTTGCACGGAATGCGCCCGCACAGGACAGGAGATAATAATCCCACATGCGCTTGAATTTCTCGTCATATCTCTTTTTCAACATGGTCCATGCGTTCTGAAAGTTCTCGTGCCATGTCATAAGCGTCTTTTCATAGTGAGGTCCCAGGTTGTGGAGATCTTCCGTAACGAAGAGACCTTCAACGGCCTTGCTGATCTGTGAAATGCTGGGCAACATGCCGTTGGGAAATATGTATTTATTGATCCAGGGATCACATTTCGTCTGGGATTCGTTACCGCCTATTGTATGTAGAAGGAAAATACCGGTATCTTTGAGACAGCGGTGAGCAATCTGCATGAAGGTTCTGTAGTTCTTATGGCCGACGTGTTCAAACATTCCGATGGAGACGATCTTGTCGAATGAAGCCTGGAGATCGCGGTAATCGCAATGGAGAACCTCAACCGGCAGGTCTTTGCAGAATTCTCTTGCATAGCTGATCTGTTTTTCAGATATATTGATGGCCGTAACCTTGCAGCCGTAACGTTCGGCCATGTATCTTGCAAATCCTCCCCAGCCGCAGCCAATATCCAGGACATTATCATCTTTGCTGAGATTGATCTTCCTGCAAATCATGTCCATTTTTTTGACCTGCGCTTCGTTTAAGTCTTCAGTCCCATCGAAATATGCGCAGCTATACTGGTTGTACGGGTCGAGAAATGACATAAACAGTTCGTTGTCAAGATCATAATGCCGTTCGGCAACCGCGCGGGAGCGTATTTTCGATTGCATATTGAAAAGCACGGCTGACAGGACGGGCACGAGGAATTTAAGGCTGCCTTTCACTTTTTTTTCCAGTCCAGCCGTCAGAATCTTGCAAAAGAATTCATCGAGTTGCCGGCAGTCCCACCATCCCTCCATGTATGACTCGCCGAGACCTAAACTTTTGTCCTGCAGGAGCCGTGGGAAAATACGTTCATCTCTTACGTGCATATCCCACGGACTGCTGCCATTGATGGTAATGCCTGTCGTGGCAAACATTTCTTCAAGCACATATCGCTGTCTGAACATAGCACACCTCCCAATCGATTCTTATGATCTGCGCCTGCTCATCATTTGTTCACCAGAAGCCGATCATCTCCGCGTTACTGTTCAATGAGTTCTTTAAGCGCGACCGCGTTATTAAGTTCCGTCGCCTTGGCGGAAAACATGAGAGTGATCGTGCGTTTTTTAGATTCCTGACGGAGCCGATCGATGATCCCCATTCTGTCTTTGAGTTCTATCTTGTAGCGTTTCTTGGACTCGCCCCACTTTGCCGGATCATGCGAGTACCATTTTCTTAGCACCGTGCTTGGCGCTATTTCCTTGAGCCACTCGCCGATGGCGGCGTCCTCTTTTTTGATTCCTCTCGGCCAGAGGCGATCGACGAGGATACGCTTGCCGTCACCGGGAGATACCTGGTCATAAACTTTTTTTATCTTTAGCATAGTCCATGAACTCTCAAAGCGAACATTTTCGCTGCCGTTTCTTAAAGGTTGTCAAGAGAGGATGTACCTGGGGACGCCCCGCCCAATTTGTCCATCAGCGGCGGACGATCTTCTCTCGCATAATCCGCTCGACACTCGGAAATGCCTTCCGCGCCGCTTCGGGGACAGGCAGCCAGCCGGTTGTACCGGGTTTGCCTTTGTAGTCGTCGAACGGCAATGCCCCGGGGCCGACGGGCTTGCCTACGATAATCCTGCCTACCATCCCCGCATCTTCATGAGGTATGCAGTAGTAATCGTATACGCCTTCGATCGTGAGAGTGACCTCAAAGTGCTCCCCGGGATTTACCAGATAACCGGAGTTCCACGGAACGGCCTTCTCGGGGATTCTCAAGGAGTGATTGTCGTTCCGTGGATGGTATGCAGTCGTAGTATGGACATTCTCAGCTACGACCCAGCGGACCGTTTGCCCCGGGTAGATATAGATGCCGATGGGGTCAAACCATACATCTCCGCCCGTCTGGTCGCTTCGCATCCGGATTGTTGCGACACTGGCGGCGCTCGCCGTGCGGCAATACTCATAGCCGCTCAGACCCGGCAGAACCACCCGCATTATATCCTGCATGACGATACCGCCGAGGACTGCTCCGCCCGTCGTAATAAACTTTCTACGTGTCTGCATGATGCTTCTCGGCTTACTTCATCGCTACTGCTTTTTCCGGGGAGACATACCACAGGATGACGTGGTAATGCGGATCGGGAACTCCCGGATGTCCGGCGTTGAAGTACATATCCACATGATCGACTTTCATCTGGGCTACCTTAAGATTCTTGAATTCCTTATGCTCGTTCATGTCCTTGAGAGGAATCATGTAGACGCTGCTCACGAGCTGACCTTTGCGGTCATACGCGAGAAACGGGCCGGCTGGCAGTGTGGCCGGATCGACATAAAGCGTTCCCATACCGGGGATAAAGTCCGGCAGGGCAACAAGGGAGCTCACTTTCTTGTAGTTGCCGCCGGGTGGCGCCATTTTGGACATCTGCTTTTCCGCGCACATACCTTCCATTGTCCCAGCAAAGAACATGACGCCGATAACCAGAAGACATAAGACCAAGAGACGCGATTTAACTCGTAAACGTTTCATCATTCTATTCCTCCTTCAAATGTTGTTCAATAATGTTTAGTGAAAGATTCAACATTATTGCATCTGGAAAAAATCTATAGGGCTATTGTCATCAATTCAATCAGGCAATCCCTTATTTTTGAACGCTAATTCTCTGAGTAATAGATGACGATGTAAGAATTTTTGAAGCAACAAATCAGTCTATGCCTGATTGCAAATTTATTCATGGTGAAGCATTTTTATAAGAAAGCGCACTGCACTTGCAGGCAGCAGGTAATGTTTACGCCACAGAATGAGAGCCACAGTGTTAATTGCGAAAGCCTTTTTATCAGGAACATTTATGGTTTGTTAAGTCTCTAAGCTCATAATCGGGTGGGTCGACACAATAAATCTAAGTTACGAGGAGGATAGTATGAGGAAAACGGCAATATGGATTATGGTAGTTACAACGGCTCTTGCGGTGAATATAATGTTTGCTCAGGCGTCATGGGCTCAGGGTGAAAAATCGCAGGCGTCGGGGTCCACTTTCTCAGTGGGCGCATGGTCTTTCGGTGTTCCGGGTCCGGTCCATACAGCACTGACGGGAAACGAGGCCATTGTGGTAGAATCAGGCAAGGTGAAGAAAGTTGAAAATATGCCGAGCGTGAAAGACGGCCTGCAGATGAAATTCGTGACGGATCAGGGTAACAATTATGTTGTCTATATGGGGCCCAAGTGGTTCATGAACAATCAGAAAGTGAAACTCATGGCCGGCGATCAGGTTGAAGTAAGGGGTAAGAAGGTTGGCACTTCCATTATTGCCACGGAAATAAGCAAGGGCGAGTGGACAATGAAACTTCGCAATGAAGAAGATGGTATGCCGAGCTGGGAATGCTGCTTCCCTCGCGAGGTAAAGAAATTGCAGTAAAGGACTGCCGACCCACGACGCCCCACCCAATTTTTGGGCGGCACCTGACTTGTAAGGATCGGACTTGCTCCATCCCCTTTTTGTTATGTAGTTCCTACTTGACAACGTTCAGGACATCGTTTACTCAAAAAATGGTCACGACATCGTTTACTCAGAGCTTTGAGACGATGTATTCCACAATGCCGTGACATGTATCGT
>PLMX01000036.1:0-2709 GCA_003142635.1 Syntrophaceae bacterium
ATTGAGGTATTCATTACTTTATTTGTATTAGATTTCTAAGGGAAGTAGTGATATAAAAATTCACATATTGACGAATACCGCAACAAATTCAATTCCCCTTATCTGTACGCAGGAAAAATGATCGTGGATTTTCTCATAAAGCCAAGCGAAATGAGGGCGCACCTATACCGTTCCCTGAAGCTCCTCTGGAACAAGCCCCAGGAGAGGGCTGACAGGAAGCACGGGAATATTCCCCTGTAAATGAAAAGGATGAAGCAAACATATCAATTTTTTTCTGAAGAGCTGGAGAAGAAATGGAATTCAAATATGACCTGCGGGATTTAAAATTCATTATCAAAGAATGGCTGCCGACCGAGGAGGTGCTGGCTTGCGAGAGATTCAAAAACTATTTTGCCATGGAGGACATGGATATCCTGCTAAACGAGGCATACAAGGTGGCCCGGGAGATAGTCAACCCGATCAATGCCGAAGGAGACAGAAACGGCGCCCACTTTGAAAACGGCAAGGTGACGCCCGCCCCCGGTTATGCGGAGGCCTTTCGCTTTCTGCAGCAGAACGGCTGGGGCTCAAGCAGCGAGTGCATCGAAATAGAAGGCGGGATGCCGCTCATTGTCTACAAAGCCATTCACGAGCTCAATACGGCAGCCTGTCCCGCCCTGACTTCCTATATAAAACTGACGAGCGGAGCGGCGAACCTGATTCTGCGTTTCGGGACCGATGAGGACAAGGCGCGTTTCCTTTCCAAAATGCTGGGCGGCGAGTGGCAGGGCACAATGTGCATCACGGAGCCCAATGCTGGCTCCGATGTCGGCGATGTAATCACCCGGGCCATTCCCACATCCGATCCGCGGATTTACAAAATCAAGGGGACAAAGATGTTCATCACGGCCGGCGATGCCGGGATATCCGAGAACACGATACACATGGTGCTCGCCAGGCCCGCGGGAGCCGCCTCCGGCTCCGCGGGCCTGGGCCTCTATATCGTTCCTCGGGTCTGGGTCAACGAAGACGTCAGCCTCGGAAAGCGCAATGATGTAACCACGGTGGGAATAGAGCACAAAATGGGCCTCAAAGCGCAAGCCACGGCCCTCCTGAATTTCGGCGATGAGGATGAGTGCCTCGGGATAATGCTCGGCCCTCCCCCGGACGAAAAGGGCTGTTCAAAAGGCCTGGCCATGATGTTCCACATGATGAACGAGTCCCGCATCGGGACAGGCCACAATGCCAATTGCCAAGCTGCGGCATGCTATTACTATGCCGCCCAATACGCGGCAGAGCGCATCCAAGGCCGATCCTTCGGCGAGCGCGATGGTGAGCGGGTCGCAATCATAAAACACGAGGACATCAAGAGGATGCTCCTGGATATGAAGGCCCACGTCGAGGGGATAAGGGCCATGATTTTCAAAGGGTTCTACTATCTCGATATCCAGGCGAATTCGGCCGATAGGGAAAAAGCGCGGGCCTGCGGAGAGATCACGGAAATTTTCACCCCACTGGTTAAGTGCTACGGGAGCGAAACGAGCCTGAGACTGATTGCCGAGGCCATGCAGGTGCTTGGAGGGGTAGGCTATACCCGGGATTACCCGATCGAGCAATATCTGCGGGATTCCAAGATCCTCACCATCTGGGAAGGGACATCTTTCATTCACTCCAACGACCTCGTAGGCAGGAAAATGAGAATGAAAAACGGGGCTCCCTTCACAACCTGGCTGGCCATCATTAGGGACTTTGTTGAGAAAAATCATGACGCACCGGGCTTCGCAACAGAAATGAAGATTATTGCCAGGGGCTGTGAATGTATTCAGGAAATAAAGACAATTTATGATTCCTGGTACAGGGATATCCAGGAGAAAAAGAGCCTTATTCCCCTTTATGCTTTCAATGCGCTCTTGGTCTGCGCCCAGGTCCAGGTTGCCCAGTGCCTGATGGAGCAGGCCCTGATTGCCCGCGGGAAACTGAATGGATCTTTGGATAGCGAAAATGAGAGGATTTTTTATCAGGGTAAGGTGTTGAGCGCCGAGTATTACATAAACCAGATTCTGCCCGGTGTCTTCTATCTCACGGACATAATTAAAAATGCGCATGATACAGTCCTGAGATGCCCGGAAGAAGGTTTAGGCGTGCTGTAAAGAGGTTTCCGCGGGGAACCTGCCGCGTGTAGGTCTTCGTATATGGGGTCGGGCTCTCCCAAAAAGCCCGGTCCCCCTCCATACCATTGAAAGAATGGCTCACTTCAATGTATGCAGCGAAGCGGGGTTGACTTTCATATCAATGAGTTCACGTTCCCTCTTTTGGAGAAAGAGGCGCTTAAGAAGATAATGAAGATATTGGATGCATGATGGAGTTGACTTCGAAGACGAAACTCAATTCTTAAAGGAGGTTGGAAAATGAGGAAGGGGATGCTATCTCGTTCGAAAGATGGCGGGACGGACCATGAAATTGTCGAGGCCGGTGACCTGGAACTAATAGCCCGCGAGAAGATTATTAAACTCCTTGATGCAAAATTCAAGGGGAAATGCCTGGCCAAGCTCGTTGATGCGATTCTTAGTGCCCAGGGATATACAACGTATCGCAGTCCCGAGGGATTGGATGGAAGTGTTGATATTCTTGCGAGTCGTAGTTTTCTTGGATTAGGCTCTCGGGTCTGTGTGACGGTTGCATCTCAACCTGCTCCTATGGAGCTGAAATCGCTGAACCTGCTTTATGATG
>PLMX01000036.1:2808-6095 GCA_003142635.1 Syntrophaceae bacterium
CACCCGGATTTCCGCGACGACCTCATTAAGGCCTCCCAGGAAAAAGGCATCTGGAGGAGGAGCAATAAAATAGCCTGAAAAAGTCCGGGGATTCCCGGACCTGTTTTTCAATAAAGGAACACGAAGGAGCAGGAAAATGGACATAAGGAAAATCATGGTCGTGGGTTCAGGTTTCATGGGCTCGGGAATCGCACAGGTGGCGGCAGCCGCGGGTTTCACGGTCGTCATGCAGGATATCAAGGATGAATTCGTCCAGAAAGGTTTGACAACAATAGAGAAGAATCTCAAAAACAGTGTTACCAAGGGAAAACTCAGCGAGGAAGAAAAAAATTCAATTCTGGACAGAATCACACCGACCGTCGATTTATCACTGGCCAAGGACTGCGACGTGGTAATCGAGGTCATATTCGAAAACAAGCAGGCCAAGTCGGAGCTTTATAAGAAGCTCGAAGAAATCTGCCCGCCCCGCACCATATTCGCCAGCAACACCTCATCCATTCCCATTACCGAACTGGCAGCCTCAACCAGGCGGCCGGACAAGTTTGCCGGCATGCATTTCTTCAGCCCCGTTCCGGTCATGAAACTGGTCGAGGTGATCAGAGGATTGAAAACCTCGGCGGAGACCGCGGCGATAATCAAGGAACTGGCCGAGAAATTCGGCAAGATCCCGGTCTATGTCAAAGACGGCCCGGGCTTCCTGGTCAACCGGGTCAATGCCGCCCTGCGCAATGAAGTCTATAGATGCCTGGCGGAAGGTGTCGCAACCATCGAAGATATCGACAAGGCCCTGAAATTCGGTCTCAACCACCCGATGGGCCCGTTCGAGCTCGGCGATTTTGTCGGCCTCGAGATCGGCCTGGCCGTGGCGGAGACTCTCTGGGAGAATTTCAAAGACCCGAAATGGGCGCCATCGCTGATCCTGAAGAAAATGGTGGCTTCCGGCGACCTGGGCCGCAAGACCGGCAAGGGCTGGTACGACTATACATCCGGCGAGAAGAAGCCGCGGACGGACCTTAACTTCTGATCGGGCCTGCTGAAATAAATCCGGGGGTAATGAAAATGGAAAATGTGGTCATTCTGAGCTGTGTACGGACGCCAATAGGCGGTTATGGCGGGGCTATGAAGGACATTCCGGTTTACCGGCTTGGCAGCCTCGTTTTGAATGAGGTTATCAAAAGGGCCGGTATCGAAGCTGCTGCGGTTGATGATGTCATTATGGGGACGGCTTACCAGAACGGGGAATGCGCTAATGGGGCCCGCATGGCAGTTCTTGATGCGGGTTGGCCGGATACTGTGCCGGGTGTCGTGCTGGACCGTCGCTGCTGTTCAGGAGTTGAATCCGTATTCTACGGCGCCCTGCAGATCCAAACCGGGAATGCCGATATCATCGTGGCCGGGGGAATGGACAGCATGAGTCAGGCCGAGCTTTACATACCGGGCGACATCCGGTGGGGGCTCGGCGGGAAGGGCCATGAAAAATATGGGTTCATGCCCAAGGGCCACGGCGCCCTCGCGATGTGGGGCATTCCCCTGTATGACCGCATCCAGCGCGCCAGGGTCATGTCTCAGCCCATTCACCGTTACGGAGAGCTGAGTTCGATGATGTCCTGGGCGGAAATGGCGGCCAAAAAGGAAGGAATAACCCGTGAAGAGGCTGACAGGTGGGCGTATCGCAGCCACCAGAAGGCCGTTGCGGCCTGGGATGCCGGGAAGTTCACACAGGAAATAGTTTCCGTTCCCGTCGGAAAGGGGAAGGCCGGCGAGACGGTTTATTTCACTATTGACGAGGGCCCCCGGCGCGAGACGACTATGGAAAAGCTTGCGAAGCTCCGGCCAGTGTACCCCGACGGAGTGTGCACAGCCGGTAATTCCTCTTCCGAGAACGACGGCGCCTCTGTTGTAGTCCTCGCCTCCGCGAGAAAGGCTAAAGAGCTTGGCGCCCGGCCGTTGGCCTTGTTTCGGTCCTGCGCGATTGCTGCAACTAACCCAACCCTAACGTACCCGGCGGTTCCCGCTGCCGTCCTGAAGGCCCTCGATAGGGCCGGCCTGAAAATCGAACAGATGGACCTCATAGAAGTGCAGGAGGCATTTGCAGTCCAAGCACTGGCAGACGCAAGGCTCTCGGGGCTGAGCGAAAAGGATATGGAAGACAAAGTGAACGTAAACGGATCGGGCATTTCGCTCGGCCATCCTATAGGCGCAACGGGTACGATGAGGCTGACAACCCTGCTACATGAAATGCAGAGGCGAAATGTCCGCTATGGTCTCGAGACCATCTGCGGCGGCGGCGGACAGGGCATCTGCATGATTGTGGAAAGGAAATCATAATAGAGGGGAAACGCGATGAACTTTGCATTGACAGAAGAGCAGAAAATGATTCAAGACATGGCGAAGAATTTCGCCGAGAATGAAATAAAGCCGTTTGTGGAGGAAGACGAGAAAAACCAGTACTGGCGACGGAAGATATTCGAGAAAATGGCCGAATTGGGCTTCTTCGGTTTCTGCATCGACGAGGAATACGGCGGCAACGGCATGGGGTTCCTCGAGGGGGCCCTGACGATCGAGCAGGTGTCCAAGGTCCACACCTCCTGGCGGATGGCCTTCAATATGCAGTGCTGGGGTCCATCATTGACAATCCAGAAATTTGGCACGCAGGAACAGAAGGATCATTACATACCCAAATTTGTGAGCGGTGAATATATCGGCAGCTTCGCCATGACGGAGCCCGATATAGGATCCGACGTTGCCGGCATGCGCTGCCGCGCGGAGGACAAGGGCGATTATTATCTCCTCAACGGCACCAAGATGTTCATAACGAACGGGACCATCTGCAACCACGGGCTCCTCTATGTGAAAACGGACAAGGACGCCGGTCCGCAGGGGATTACCTGCCTCATAATGGATTACAGCCTGTCCGGCATCACCCGCCGAAAACTGCACGACAAGGTGGGCCTGTGGGCTTCCGACACTGCGGAGATCACGTTTGAGGACGTTAGAGTCCCGAAGAGCCTCATCCTCGGACAGGTCAACAAGGGGTTCCAGCTCTGCATGACCCAGCTGAACGCAACGCGCCTGGGATGCTCGGCTGGCGCATTGGGTCTTTCCGGGGCTATTCTGGAGCAATCCATAAAGTATGCAAACGAGAGATCGCAATTCGGGAAGCAGATCGGCAAATACCAACTCATCCAGCAGCAGATCGCGGAGATGAAGATGGAGCACGAATCGCTGGTGGCCCTGGTCTACAAGGCGGCCTGGCTGAAAGATAAAAACCTGCCGAACGTCATGGA
>PLMX01000087.1 GCA_003142635.1 Syntrophaceae bacterium
TCTCTTTACAAAAATAGGTCTGTAGTGAGAGACGATTTTTAACAACGCCATGCGGCGAATCGTCGATAAATCCGGATCTCGCTAATTTTTGTGTTAGAAAAGGAGAACACTATGAAATTGCGTCAATACCACCTAGTAATTTATCTTTTGGTCATCTATTTCAGTGCGTGCTTATTCTGTATAGATTTCAGTGAAGCGGCCCAGTTCGAATCAAACCTCAGATTGGGAACACAAATTGATACAGGACTTGGTAAGGTCAAAATTACAAAGGTAGCGGAGGCAACGAAAACGCCGATTAATGCACGTAACCCAAAGAATGACAGTAATAGGTTTGTCATCATTGAAACAATAGTAACAGCTATAGATAAAGGATCGACGTTAAATAACATAGCATTTACCCTTGTTACCCGTAAGAAAGTTCGTTTTGATACTCCTGGTGCTTACGGAAAGGTGAAGGTTTTTGATAAGTTGTCTAATTATGAGGCGACTGATGGGGCTGTAGTATACGCTTCTGCCATCGGAGATTCGTTGAACCTCTTCTTTGAAGTACCTCAAGACATCAGAATTAATGATCTCAGATTGATTTATGATGCCTCGAAGAAATAGATGGATTGGTCGAATTCAAGAAGAAGTAGAAACACAAGCGTGAGATCAGGCAGAGGCAGAGAAGGACTTATAACCACACACTCCAACGGACGCTCGTTCCTCGAGCCGCTGATTTTCGCATTACTGTCTTCAATCCGTAATCCTCAGTTCTGATGAATGTCCACTGCTGAACAGGTAGGTGTAAGCAGCAATTGAGTTCAGTACAAAATCAACTTCTCCCTCCATTGCCCAGTTTCATCTTTACTGGGGAGCCGGTATGGATGGACATCTCATAAAAAGGCGCTCACCTTTTCTTGTGCGCCTTTTCCAGCTCTTCGTTGATATACCACACCTTGATACCGAGGGACTGACAGAGCTTCCGCACGTATTTTAATTTCTCCAGTTCGTGTTCCGTGGGATCTGTGATAAAGACGGCGAGGCCCGGCTTCCTGCCCGTCTCCTTGGCATAGTGCAGCGCCTGGCCTATGCCTTCGTGGAATTTGTCGAGCCTCTCCACTTCGATGGCATAGTCTCCTGTCAACAGATCTATCCTGCCGTAGCTGACAGGCACTTCCATCTGGGCATGGCCCTGGAAATAGACGCGGTTAAAGGCCTCTTGATAATCCTTTTCCGTTTGCAGGATGTGATGCTTGGGGGCGGCGCACGCCGAAATCAGGGCGAAGAAGAGTACTATCAGCAGACAGGAATATAATTTTTTGAACTGCGTTTTCATCATCGCCATTTCATAGCATTCTCTTCGGTTCTCGATTGCTTCTCAAAAAACGTCGCCAATTATTTATCAGGCCTGGGCCTCAACGATCAAGGATTCCCGATACAACATAATTCCACAAAATTCAAGGACTTGTTCTTGACACCCGGACTAAGCTTAATCTATATTTTATATTGTAAGCCGCAGACACCATCACTCTTCGGGGAGATTATGAAAGCACCTCCTGTCAAAAAAAAAGAGTACAGCCTCCGCGTCGAAGATCGCGAGCCGGGGGATGTGACTCTCTTCGTCTCAGGCCGCATCGCCCTTGACGATCTGAATGACTTCACATCTGACGCCAGGAGCATACTGCAGAATAAGCCGTTGAAGAAATTGATGGTGGATATCGCCGGAGTCAATTACCTGGACAGCGCAGGGACACTCGCCCTGTTCCAACTGGAAGAGGAACAGACAGCCCGGTCAGCTTCCGTCACATTTCATGGCGTCACCGATGAAGCTAAAGGCATCCTCAATCTGCTTGATAAGAAAGCGCATCACATACCGCCCCTTGTCCCGGAGCGGAAACCTCCAAATATCCTGGAGCAGATGGGAGAAGCCACCCGGTTGCTTCTTAATGATTTCTTCGAGGTTTTGAGTTTCGTGGGCGAGCTTATACTCGCCCTCATCAGCAGCCTCCGCAGGCCCCGCTCGATGCGGTGGAATGACGTTCTCTACTACATGAAAAGGGCCGGCGTCGACGGCCTTCCCATCGTCGGCCTTATCAGCATTCTCATGGGACTCATCATGGCCTTCATGTCCTCATTGCAGTTCAAGCAGTTCGGCGCTAACATATATGTGGCATCCCTCGTGGCAATTGCCATGGTGAAGGAGCTAGGGCCCATCATGACCGCCATCCTGGTGGCGGGGCGTTCAGGTTCGGCATTTGCGGCTGAGATCGGTACGATGATCGTGAATGATGAAGTCAATGCGCTGAAGGCCATGGGGTTTGAGCCGATTCAGTTCCTCGCTGTACCTAAATTATTGGCAACCATCATTGTCGTGCCCCTCTTGACGCTGTATGCTGATCTTTTCGCCATACTGGGCGGCCTCGTGGTCGGTGTCGTGGGGCTCGATCTGACCGCCTACTCGTACATCCAGCAGACCCGGGAAGGTATCGCCGTCTTCGATATCGTAGCGAGTCTTGTCAAATCCAGCGTCTTCGCCGGGCTGATTGCCGGAATCGGCTGCCAGAGGGGATTCCAAGTGCACGAAGGAGCAGAATCGGTGGGCACATTTACTACATCGGCTGTCGTATCGGCCATTTTCCTCATTATCGTCGCAGACTCGGCGTTTGCCATCATCCTTCATTACGTGAGATAATAATGAAGAGGGTATAATAACGAATAACGAGAAAGACCGCATGAATAAGAAACCCATCATCCAAGTGGAAAATCTCACCACCCGTTACGGCGATACCACTATTCTGGAAAACGTCAGCTTCCGGGTCAGCCGGGGCGAGATATTCATGCTCCTCGGAGCGAGCGGATGCGGCAAGTCCACCCTGCTCAAGCATCTCAATGGTCTGCTGAGACCATCTTCGGGAAGGATCATCGTCAATGGGACGGACATAACTGCAGCCGATGAAGAGACCATGCGGGATATCCAGAGAACAATCGGTGTCCTGTTCCAGGCGGACGCACTGTTCAGCTCCATGACGATCTTCGAGAACATTGCCCTGCCCTTGTATGAATACACGGATCTGACGCGGGGCATGATCGATAGAATTGTGAAAATGAAACTCGCCCTCGTCAACCTGCCCGGGCATGAAAACCATATGCCGGCAGAACTCTCCGGCGGCATGAGGAAAAGGGCCGCCCTCGCAAGGGCCATGGCCCTTGACCCGCTGCTCCTCTTCTTCGATGAGCCTTGGGCGGGACTCGATCCGGTCACGGCAGCAGAACTGGACATCCTCATACGGAGCATCAACACTGCCATGGGGACAACCATGGTTATTGTGACCCAGGAGCTTGCGTCCATATTTAGTCTTGCCCAGAGGGTCATCATGCTGGACAAAAGCGTCCGGGGCATCATAGCGCAGGGAGACCCGGCAGAGCTCAAGGAACATTCCCAGGACATCAGGGTCGTCAATTACTTTAACAGGAAAGCAACAGGCGGAGACGAGGGAGGTTTGTAGCAATGGCCAGGCAGGTATCAACTTTTATGATCGGTCTTTTTGTCACCATAGGCATCATCCTCGGGGTAAGCGTTATTGTGTGGATCGGCGCCTCGCAATATTTAGAAAAGGGGACGATGTACGTGACTTATTTTGACGAATCCGTCCAAGGTCTCCAGAGAGATTCCAGTGTGAAGTATCGTGGAGTGGAGGTTGGAAGGATAGTAAATATCGGCGTGGCCCCCGACAATAAGCTCATCGAGGTAGTCATGAAGATCAACCTGAAAGACGACCTGGCAAGGAATACCGTGACGCAGCTTAAGGCAGTGGGAATCACCGGCATCGTTTTTGTCGAGTTGGATCAGCAGCAACCCGAAGCACTGAAGCTCTCGCCCCAGATCAGCTTCGCTGCTGAATATCCCGTCATCCCCTCCAGACCTTCTGAAACGAAGCAGATCCTTTCCGGCATCTATGAGGTTATTGAAAAAATAAACCATGTCGACTTTCGTGGAATCTCGGAAAAAATCAAAACGACGGCCCAGTCTGCAGATGAGTTCTTCGCCGGCGGCCAAATGAGGCGAGTCATGTCAAACCTCGAATCATCGACAGCGGCCCTCGACAAATCCATGAAGAGACTTGACAAAATCATGGCCGAGGGCAACCTCGGAGAAGCCATCGCGGAAGCGAGACAGGCGCTGGCTGAGGCGCGTTCCCTCCTTGCTAAACTGAACAGCGAAGTCAAGGACATGAGGCTCAAAGACACGGCGGTAAAGGCAAATCAGGTGATGGATGCCTTGGGCAGGACTGCCCGAACATCGGCGGTTGACATACAGACCACCACGGAGAACCTGAGACGGGCATCAGAGACTCTGGACAGGCTTCTGGAGAGGATCGAGGCCAATCCGTCTGATCTCTTTTTCAGCAAGCCCGCTCCACCACGGCAGTGAATAGTCGCACAGCCAGTTAAATGCATTGAACCGGTGAATTACACTTGGAATGGGAGGACAGAATGAGAAGCAAAGGTCTATTTATTCCTATAGTGATTCTCATTATGGCGGGCTGCACGGGCGCGCAGCAGCCAAGCAGGACACAATACTACATGCTGGACTACACGTCGCCGGCCATTAAAGACACGGTACGTCTCGATGAGTCCCTCAAAGTAGAACGATTTTCTGTGGCCCAGTTCTACAACAGCAACTCCATGATATTCAGGGCCGGTTCAATCGGCCTCGACAAGTTTCCCTACGACCGCTGGGGCGCAAACCCGGGATACATGGTTGCCGACTGCCTGGTCCGCGATTTCAGACAGACCAACCTCTTCCGGGGCATATTTTCATACCAGGATACTGAAATGGTCCGCTTCCTCCTCGAAGGAAGCATCACCGAATTCCTCGCCGTTGAGCAAAAGGACGGCCGCAAGGATTTGCTGACCGTCTACGTGACGCTTTTGGATTTGAATCAGACGGACAGCACGAAGAAAGTCGTCTTCCAGAAAAATTACTCCTATGCAGCGCCGTGCAAGGAAAACAGCGCCGACGGTCTGGCCGTGGGATTGAGCGAATCTATGGAGCGCCTCTCCGGGCAGATTATCAGCGATGTCTATCAGGCTGTCAAATCCCGGCCGTGAGTGTGCGTGCAAAATCCTCCTGCAGTTTCGGAATTTACGCGGTAGCGCCGGTAATATCTTGCCCCCAAATTATATTGACTTACACGACCTCATCTCCTATACTTCCCGCGCCTGACGGGGAATTCCATTATATCCAAATTCTGCTGAGCATCGCTTTTTTAGATAATTTTATTGTACGGAGGGTGGTATGAAAAAATTCGGCCTCTTGTTTGTTCTATGCGTTGTCATGATTGCGTTTGTTGCGGCCTGCAGCGAGAAAGGCAATACCGTCAGAATCGGGGTCAATGCGGAGATGACCGGCGACATGCCTGCCGTGGGTGAGTCATGTAAGAAGGCCGCGGAGATGGCCGTCAAGGAAATCAATGACGCGGGTGGAATAGACGTAGCCGGACAGAAATACAAGGTGGAGCTTTTTGTCGAAGACAATGCCGGAAAGCCCGACCAGTCTGCTTCCGCAGCCCAGAAGCTGATCACGCAGCAGAAGGTGCACGCGATCGTCGGCCCGAATGCCACGCGCTATGCGCTTCCCGCCTCGGAGATCGCGGAGAGTTCTAAAGTCGTCATGATAACGCCCTGGTCGACAAATCCGAAGACCACCCTTGACGCGAAGACGAATGCCCCCAAAAAATATGTATTCCGCGCCTGCTTCATCGATCCCTTTCAGGGTCGCGTGGTAGCGAAATTCGCGCTCGAGACCCTCAAGGCAAAGAAGGCCGCCGTCCTCTATGACGTGGCGTCTGAATACAACAAGGGCATCGCAGAGATATTCAAGGACACCTTCGAGCAGTCAGGCGGCAAGGTCGTGGCCTTCGAGACATATACGACGAACGACAAGGATTTCTCCGGACAGCTCACCAAGATCAAAAAGGCGCAGCCCGACATGATGTTCCTGCCGAACTACTACAGCGAGATACCGCTCCAGATCCAGCAGGCAAAAAGGCTGGGCATCAACGTGCCCTTTGTGGGCAGCGATTCATGGGGCTCCCAGGAGCTGCACAAACTCTGCGGGAACGACTGCGAGGGATATTATTTCAGCACCCACTATGCCGCCGACGCGGCGACACCCGTGGCGACGAAGTTCATCGAGGGATTCAAGGCGAAGTACGGAACCTTGCCTGACGACGTCGCGGCCCTGACTTACGATTCATTCGGCCTCCTCTTCCAGGCGCTCAAATCCGCCGCCAAACTTGACAGGGATTCAATCCGGGATGCCCTCGCCAAAATCCCGAAGTACGAGGGCGTGACGGGGAATATGCAGTTTAAGGAAGGCTCCGGCGATCCCACAAAGAGCGCTGTGATCGTGCAGATCAAGGGCGGAAAGTTCGTGTATTTCGCAGCTGCGAACCCGTGATGATACCGCAACAAATGTTCGTACCGGTTAATAAGTCTCCTTTTTGTGGAAGAGAGACAGCTTTCTCCTTACAGTTCCCCCTTTCATAAAGGGGGATACAGGGGGATTTTTCGGAGGAAGCGAAATAAAATCCCCCCGGCCCCCTTTTTCAAAGGGGGTGAGCAAGAAACAAATATATTTCCCCCACTTATTAGTCCGTCCTGAAAAA
>PLMX01000162.1 GCA_003142635.1 Syntrophaceae bacterium
GGTGTTTTATGTGGCTCAATAAGCAGACGGCCTCTCCTCCCGTAGCAAGTATATCAGAGAAAGTTTCTATTATCACAGAGAAAGACGGATGCCTTTAGGACGGTTTTTTAAGATGTCACGCTCCTCTCTGACATCCGTGAGCTCTTTCTTTAACCGCCGTAGTTCTTCATCTGCGGGCTTTAAATGGCCTTTGCCAGGAAAGGCATGAACCGTATCATCCAGATATTTTCGTCTCCAGTTGTAAAGCAGGTTCTCATGGATCCCGAGGTCCCGGGGCAACTTCCGACACCGGCCAGCCTCCATCCGTGATGAGGCGTACAGCCTCAAGTTTGAATTCCCGGTCGTACTTCCTGCGACTATTAATCGTACTCATGGATCACCTCCAAGTCTTAGATTTATACCTCTAACTTTTCGGTGTGTCCACTAAATCGAGGGAAGTCCATCGATTCTGATATACGGTGTCGGGGTTTGATGTCGCAAAGCTAATTTCCGGATAGGGTGGTGTCCCGGACCTGAGATGTTCAACATTAGCCTGCTTGACTTTTCTTAAGACCTCTCCTGCAAGAACAAAGAACTCCCACGGTTGCGTATTTGTCCCTGAGGGAGCACGGGTAGCAATTTCCAAGATTTCCCTGACGATCTCTTTCTTAATGGGATCCCGCTTAAAGGCTCTAATGCTTTTTCTTGCTCTTATGGCTTCTACAATCTCCATTTGCTATTCTTTTCATAAAGAAGCACCTTAAATTCCCTTACCGGAGAGAGGATGACTGTCCGGGAAGAGGTTAGTTTTTACAAATCATAAGAACTTCCGAGAACTATTCTCGTCATTTACAACGATTGTGAACGCATATTTCCAACCATTATATAGCAAGATAACATAGGCCTCATTTCACACTGCCTATAAACGCCGAATGAATTGTCATCGTCCGTATAGCTGATGGAAAGAGATTACGCGGCGGCTCACCGGGAATCCTCTAAATCAGAATTATAACTCTTAATGTGGCACATGTTCTGGGGGTAGATCAGTCAGATATTGGAACCTATCTTTCGGATTATATTTTTCTGCCAACCTCAAATCCTTCTTCGATCGCGTCTTTGATCATGCGCGCCTTGACGCAATCTCCAATGAAATAGACCTCTCGCGCCTTTCTTTTGAACTGTTCGGTCCTTTGTGGATCAGCCTTGAACCCGAGGGCGAGTATGACGGCATCCCCTTCGATGAATCCGGGTTTTCCGTCTTGCACCACCTTAACGCCCTTGTCCGTTACTTCGGCCACAGTCGTGTGCATCTTCATCCTGACCCCATCCCTTTTCAGCCTTGCCAAGAAGAAAGGCCGGTAAGTGGGAGGTACGGTTTCCGCCATGCGTTCCAGCATCTCCACGATGGTGACGCTTGTGATACCCTGACCATGCTCGATCAGAAATTCCGCCGTTTCACAACCCACTAGGCCACCGCCGACAATGATGACGGCCCCGCTCACAGATTTCCGGCCCATCAGCACGTCCTCGGCCAGCGCGACATGGGCGCCCTTTACACCCGGAATGTTCGGAACTATTGGCTTGGCGCCCACAGAAAGGATCAGGACGTCGGGTTTTTCTTTCTCTATTGTTTTTAGACCGGCCTTACTTTTGAGTTTGATTTTAACGCCCGCCTTCTGTGTCCTCGCAACAAGACTCTTATTCAGAGTTCTAATTTCATCCTTATGCGGAGGTATGCAGCCTATCCGAAGACATCCACCCAGTTCATCCTCCTTCTCAAACAGGGTGACCCGGTGGCCTCTCATAGCGGCCGTCATTGCTGCTTCCATGCCTCCGGGGCCGCCGCCGATTACGACAACCTTTTTCTGCTTTGCGGTGGGTTCCAGAGAAGACTCGCCTTCTTTGCCCGCGACGGGGTTGACCGTGCAGAGAACAGAAAACCTTTTCCCCCAAGCCTTATACATGGGAAAGATCTCCGCGAGGCACCGGGAGCAAGCGATGCAGGGGACAATTTCTTCTACCCTGCCTTCCTTAGCCTTGTTGGGAAATTCCGGATCAGCGATCAATGACCGCGCCATACCGACGAGGTCAGCCTTCCCGTCGACCAGTATTTTTTCGGCCACGAACGGATCGTTGATCCGGTTGGCGGCGATGACGGGGATGCTGACGCAACCCTTGATCTTTTCGATGAGGTGAACAAAAGCACCCGCGGGCAAGGAAGGAGCGACCGTAGGCTCCGTCGCTTCATGCCAACCGAAGTAAGTGTTGATGAAGTTGACTCCTGCCTTTTCCAGTACCTTAGCGACAATCATGGAGTCCTCAACCGTGTGCCCCCCCGGCATCAGTTCTTCGATGTTCAGACGGACGCCAACGGGGAAATCATTGCCCGCTTCTTTCCTTACGCTTGCGATACATTCGAGGATCATCCTCATTCTATTTTCAAGGTCACCGCCGTATTCGTCCTCCCGTTTGTTGCTGAAGGGGGAGAGGAAGCGGTTTAAAAGATAACCACACCCCACAAGAATTTCCACGGCGTCGACGCCTCCCTCGCGAGCCCGTCGGGCCGTCCTGCCATATTCCTCGACAATAAAATGAATCTCATCCACAGTGAGGGCTCGCGGCATAGCGTGAACAATCTGGTTCATGACCGGCGACGGCCCTACAACTTCAGGCATACCATCCTTGAATATCACGTGATAGGAGACTATGAGCTGACACGCTACTTTTGCCCCGTGACCGTGAAGTCCCTCCGTCAGCCGGCGTACGCCGGGAATAAAACGGT
The DNA here is from genome assembly GCA_003142635.1 of Syntrophaceae bacterium. Classification (GTDB taxonomy): domain Bacteria; phylum Desulfobacterota; class Syntrophia; order Syntrophales; family UBA2185; genus Fen-1135. The sequence goes on from PLMX01000162.1 coordinate 2,762, forward strand.
CATCAAAGAGACCGGGTTCCATGGACGAGCCTGCCCGGACCGGAGAAAAGGGAATAATGATAAAACCCGCACCGCCTTTTGCCCTTTCGACATAAAAGTTTATGAAACGATAGCCTACCGTCTCATCCGCTTCGGGGTATCCGGTAGTCATGGGAAGCAGGACAATCCGGTTCTTGACCTCCATATTTCCTATCTTGATAGGGGTAAATATATGCTTGAACATCTTCATTTCTATCCTCTCTTTTCTCTTCGTTATTCTGCCATAACCTATTAATTATATGAGGGGGGGATGGAATGTTTCACAGGTGCTGATGGCTTCCTGAACGTATCTGGTCCCTTGCGTTTTACATAAGCCGGGTTAAATCCGCATAAAAAATGGTACATTTAGCAGTTTAGCGGAATCAGGGGGAGTTCTTCATGGATTCAGGATAACATTCCGGCCACATACGTACGATCATCCCCATACCGCGTCGCAGGCAAAATTACATGGGTACTGATAGTCGTTTCACAGATAATTTGTTCTGAACGATGTACCGTTCCTCGAAATTCACATCTGTCCAGATAGGACGTCACTTTCCTCTGCAATAAGGGCCGCACCAAAGGCAGTTACAATCTGTGGATTGTCCGGAATTAGTATCTCGAACTCAACCATTGTTTTAAGCGATTTGACTATGGCAATGTTTCGTGCCACACCACCTATCATCACAGCTATTGCCTTCGGCTCCGGATTAACTGAGTTAATCAAGCCCAAAACTCTACTGACTATGGATTCGTGAAATGCCGCAGCGATATCCTCTTGGTCATACTTATGCGCTAATAGATATTCTATCTCTGTCCGAATAGAGTTCGTATAACTGTTGCTGATGGCGATCTTTTTTTTTGAACATGATGCAATTGCACCCAGATCATCTAAATCAACCTCTAACGTTTGGGCAACATCTTCCAGAATTTTTCCCATGCCAGCCGAATATTCATCATTCGCGGCAAATTGCAACACTTTACCCTCACTATCCATTCTTATCACTTTGCTGTTCTGTCCACCCACGTCTACCGCCAACGTCGCTTTTGGATACATTTTGTGAACACCCACTGCATTGCAAATAATCTCGGTCATTCTCCGTGTGCAGGAAGGATTCCTGATTCCTCCGCAACCAGTGGAAGCTATTCTATCGACATGATTGAAGGAGAAATGAACCTTCTCCAAGGCTTCCGTGATAACCCTTTTAGATACTTCAGATATGTCGATACCCGTTGGCTTCATCAAATCTGAATAAAAACCGCCATAGCCCTGGCCATATCCCAAAATGACAGCCTTAGTCATCAGGGAGCCTACGTCAACGCCCGCTACTATCATTCCATTACCTCCGATTCACTCATCATAGCATTTCCGCAAATGCTTGACACCTTGATAGATGGCATATATGATCTTTCTGTTATTACGATGCCGGAAAGATATTTCTCATTCTGCATTGAAATCTGGCTTTCGTTTTGTGCTGGAAGGCCCCCAAGACCTCCCAGACATATTTCGAAAAGAGCAACATAGAGTTCTTCTGAATGGCCCCCCATCCCTTCCACTTCCCTTGTTGAATAAAAACGGGCAGTGTAGGCAATCTCGTATGTGAAGGACGCCCATGTCGGCGACAAGGCCGATTATCGCCTCCGTCAGGTAAAATGAGGTATCCTCCGTGCAGAGGCGAATGCCGCAGACCGATATCATGTCCACTCCCTCTCCCCCGCACATGCTGTAAAGGGCCGCAATAACCTATTTTCGGCACTCTTCGAGGACGTTACGGCAGTCGAAAGGGGATTGCACCTTGTCCCGCCAGAAGAAAACGCTCTCTGCTTCGCCCTCGAACAATCCAAGGAACTGAAAATCCCGAATAACCATAACCGGCGCAGAAGATTGCCGGCCCCGCTCGTGAGAACAATGACCCGTACCTCCTTTCGCAGAGAACCTTCCTGAAGGCATCCCGGAAGATGATATGTTCTTCCTTAAATAACGTTCCATCAAATATCTTCCTTTTCTCATATCTGATGAACAGCTTCTCATCCTTTGCGATGGTTGCATTTGCATATACATACAATGGTACTCCTCATTTACGATTTCTGGGGTTATGTCTTTGGGGACCTTCCAATATATGCGTTGTTATTGCTGGTTCTTTATAGGCAATAAGTCCACCGCCGTTTTCACGTAATGCTATCTTCGCGTCTTCAACCTGTCTAGTATAACGTTTCACTAA
>PLMX01000250.1 GCA_003142635.1 Syntrophaceae bacterium
ACGCGCCAGAAATCGCGGATTGAAGAAACATACTGGCGTCCCGGCATAACTCTTTCAAAGGAATGGGCCAAAAGCGGCTCCCGATCGGGCATGCCGCGTTTCTCAAAGGCCTTCTTTACTATTGGATACGCTATGTATTCGGTCGTTCCGGGTGGAACCGTAGTTTCGATCAGAACCATGCATTCGGGCCTGATCTTTTCGCCGATGATCTTCAGGCTGTCTTCGAACGCTGTGATGTCCGCCTCCCCGCATTTCACGTTGCCGAAGGTTTCCTTGTTATAATCACACTGAACATCCACTACAACGCAGTCGGCAAGGGANNAAAAGTAGCAATCAATGTCTTTTTCTCTACGACGCAGCGCTTGATCAGCGGCGCGACCTCGGGATCTTCCGATTCGACGGGTGCAATGCCCTTGTTGATGTAGGGGATCTTCCAGTAAGAACGCGTCGAAGGCCTCTGCATTCCTATGACAAACTTAGTTGGTTTTCCCGTAGCGGGGTCGATGGTGTCTGCGACGACGCCCGCCATGACGGCGCCCACAAATCCCAGGCCCATCACAACAACGATCTCACGTCCCAGCGCCCTCTGTTTGTCTACGATTTCTTGCAGGCGCTCGAATTCAGAAACATATTCACTTTTCCCCGGGAGGGAAAACAATTCACCGTCCGGCGCTTGTGATGTTAGCTGCTCATTCAAGTTCACTATGAAATCCTTTCGTCTTTTCCGTATGGAAGTGAAATAACTGCAATAATATCCGAAAATAAAGCCTTATAATGATGCTGCAAATGTCGGATAAAATTGCTATTTTGTCAAGAGTATTTTATCAATAAGGGAGATCAACGGCATGCTGCAGCAAGAAAGTTGGCATGTGTTTTGTAAGAAATATGGATATCGTATAGGAGTTCGGGGTTTACTATGGCTATTCCGATCAGAAATGACATGGAAAGGGAAGTTTCATATGCGCGGGAAATCCAAGCCTACAAAGCGCGGATGCTGAATGAATCCGCCCGCAAGAACAGTGCCTTTGAGGCTGTTCTGAAAGATGCCCTGTCTACGGCGCCCGTGCTGGATAAGGAACAGGTTCGGACGCTGTTGCTTGCGATGAGAATGCAGATGAATGAGAGGTTGTTCCGTGTAGTTTCCGGTGACAGGCATGACAGCGATATGTTCAAACCGTTTCAAGGACTCCCGGAGCCGGGTGTCAGGGGCTATCTGCCGGAACCGGCAGCGTCAAAAATACGGCGCGAGCCGCAAAAAAATGACGACACTCCGCGTAAAGACAATATTGACGCTATAATCGGCAATGCCGCCCAGAGGTTCAGCGTTGACCCTGACTTGATAAGGGGCGTCATAAAAGCGGAGAGCAATTTCAACCGGAAGAGCACATCACCCAAGGGAGCCATGGGGCTCATGCAGCTCATGCCGGAAACTGCCAGAGATCTCGACGTCAAAGATCCCTATGACGCTTATGAAAATGTCATGGGAGGGACACGCTATTTGAAAGGCCTTCTCGATCGATATGACGGCAATGTTGATCGTGCACTTGCTGCGTATAACTGGGGTATGGGAAATGTGGAGCGGCATCCGGACAAACTACCGAGAGAAACCAGAACTTATATATCGCGGATCAGGCAGTATTACCTCGATGCAAAGGCTTAGTCAGAATGATTAACAAGCATGACGCACCTTTCACGCCGCTCTTGATGATAAACTAAGATCAGTACCCTGTCTTTTCTTTCCAATCTCCCAGAGCCTGGAGGGAACGCTCCGCATAGTGCCGACCTCTCTCCTTCTTTGGCGCTTTTTCTGTAAGGGGCGGGAATATGCCGAAATTGATGTTCATGGGCTGAAAATTTTTTTGATCTGCATGAGTGATATAATGCAGCATGGCACCGATAGCCGTTGTCGCGGGTAGCGGCGTCATGACCCGGCCGCAAAGATAACTCTCGACGCTCATTCCTGCTACAAGACCGATTGCCGAAGACTCTATGTATCCTTCCGCACCTGTAATCTGACCGGCGAAAAAGATATTATCCTTCGTCCGCAATTGAAGCGATCCCCGGAGGAGAGCCGGCGAGTTGATGAACGTATTGCGGTGGATACTGCCATATCTTGCAAACTCTGCATTTTCCAGTCCCGGAATCGTTCTCAATATGCGACGCTGTTCCGGCCATGTGAGCTTTGTCTGAAATCCAACCATATTGAAGAGTCTGCCGTCCTCATCCTCCTGCCGCAATTGCACTGCTGCATACGGCTGCTTGCCTGTCTTTGGGTCCAACAATCCCACAGGCTTCATCGGCCCGTAAGCGAGGGTATGTTTTCCGCTTAGGGCGAGAACTTCAATGGGGAGACACCCGCTGAAGAATTTCAACTCTTCAAACGGTTTCAGGGGAACCTTGTCGCCTTCTATCAATGCCTGCCAGAACTGCTCATATTCCGCCCTTTCCATCGGGCAATTCAGATAATCACCTTCTCCTTCGTCATACCTTGATGCCCGGAATACCTTTGTATGATCTATGGAGTCCCCGTCAATGATCGGGGAGATGGCGTCGTAGAAGTAAAGGTAGTCGCTGCCGGTAAGCTCTGCGATGCTCTTGGCCATGGCATGAGATGTGAGAGGACCCGTTGCGATAATGGCCAAGTGCTCATTGGGGATATCCTGCAATTCCTTCCTTATAATGGTAAGTCTTTCCTGCGAAAGGAGCTTCTCTTCCACATACATGGAAAAACGCGCCCTGTCCACGGCGAGGGCCTTGCCTGCAGGAACAGCCGTTCTATCCGCCGCCCCTATGATAAGAGAGTTCATGAGGCGCATCTCTGCTTTCAGGAGGCCCGCCGCGTTTCCCTGCATGTTGGACCTAAGTGAATTGCTGCATACCAATTCCGCCAGGTGGGGTGATTTGTGGGCGGGGGAAAAAGCCTCCGGTTTCATTTCATAGATGACAACCGAGCGGCCCCTTATTAATAACTGCCACGCAGCCTCACAGCCGGCAAGGCCGCCGCCGACAACGATGATGTGTTTCTCAGGGGGCATCTCTATTACAGGGGGGCTTTGTACCTGCAATCCGCGGCACGGCAGGCCTTATGACTGCCTCCCCGCGGAGTGCGCTTTTCGATGAGGAACGGTGCGCCGCACTGGGGACACGGCTCCGGCACGGGTCTATCCCATATGGCAAACGTACAGGTGGGATAGTTCGTGCAACTGAAAAATACTTTTCCTTTCTTCGTTCTTTTTTCGCAGATCTTCCCCGTGCATTCCTTCTCCGGACACGCTATGCCGAGGTTGATGGGCATAGTATTCTTGCATTCAGGATATCCTGAACAGCCCAAAAACTTTCCAAACCTGCCCTCTTTGATGACCATGCCTTTGCCGCAGTGACTGCATACAGTGTCGGTGGCAGCGGTCTCAGCGGGGCTTCCGTTTTCTTGGTTGGCATCGGGGACATTCATTGTATTCTTGCAATCTGGATAGCTGGAACAGGCTATAAACCTGCCCCTCTTGCCCCATTTTATAATCATCGGGCTTTGACACTTGTCGCATATGATATCCGTGGGTGTTTCTTCCTTCTTGATATTTCTCATATGCAACTCGGCATTCTTGAGCTCTTTTTCAAAAGAGGAATAGAATTCATTCAATGTGTCAAACTTCTGCGTCTTTCCCTCTTCGATCAGATCCAATTTATTTTCCAGAGACGCCGTAAATTCAACGTCGAGTATCTTGGGAAAATTCTTCACCAACAATTCTGTAACGAGCGTTCCCAGCTCCGTCGGGATAAACCTTCCCTTTTCCAGCCGCACATACTCCCTATCCTGGATCGTGCTGAGAATATTCGCGTATGTGCTGGGCCTGCCAATACCGTTTTCTTCCAGTTCTCTCACGAGGGAGGCTTCCGTGAATCGAGGCGGAGGTTGAGTAAATTTCTGCTCCGGCTTCAAAGAAATAAGGTTGAGTGTTTCGCCTACGGAGACATCGGGAAGGGACTTGCTGAAATCATCCTCGCCGTCTCCGTTTTCTTTGCCTTCCGTGTAGACAATCGTGTATCCGGGGAATTTCATCACCGATCCCTGCGCGCGGAAGAGGTATCTCCCCGCGTCCGTATCGATTGTGGTCTGATCGAGAACAGCGGGATTCATCTGGCTCGCCGTGAAGCGGTTCCATATCAGCTGGTAGAGGCGAAATTCATCGTTGCTCAAGTATGTCTTTATATCCTGGGGTCTATAGGCCATGGACGATGGTCTTATCGCTTCGTGGGCATCCTGCGCCGTTGCAGAATTCTTGAATGTCCTTGGCTTGGGAGGAAGGAAAGCGGGATCATAATTATCCTCTATATATTTTCTCACGTCCGTGATCGCTTCTTCTGCAGTGCGTAGAGAATCGGTTCTCATGTATGTAATCAGCCCGACCGGGCCTTCTGGGCCCAATTCTATTCCTTCATAGAGCTTCTGGGCAACGCTCATGGTTTTTCTTGCAGAGAAACGAAGCCATCGCGAGGCTTCCTGCTGCAGCTTGCTCGTCGTAAAGGGCGGCAGGGAAGACCTCTTTATCTCCTTCTTTTCCTGTTTCGCAACAATGAAGGGAACAGCTTTCAGGTACTCGAGAATTTCCGACGATTGGGATTCATTGCTTATCTGTGACTTCTTGCCGTCGGCTTTGATAAGGCGAGCCTCAAAGGGCGGGGGGTTTTTCCCTTCCAGTTGGGCCGTGATGTGCCAGTATTCCTGCGAGACGAATTTCCGGATTTCTTCCTCCCTGTCGCAGATAATCCGCACTGCAACAGATTGCACACGGCCGGCGCTCAAACCGCGTTTCACCTTATCCCAGAGGATCGGACTGATCTTATAGCCGACAAGGCGGTCGAGGATGCGCCGCGTCTGTTGAGCCTCATACTTGTTTACGTCCAGCTCCAAGGGGTTGTTCATTGCTTCCAGCACGGTTTTTTTCGTGAGATCATTAAAGAGAATCCTGTGGATGTCTTTATTTTTCATCCCTATCTCTTCGGCGATGTGCCAGGCTATGGCTTCTCCTTCCCTGTCCGGGTCAGGCGCGAGGTAGATATGCTCTGCTTCCTTAGCGGCTTTCTTCAGATTGGCAACGACCTTTTTCTTGGACTCAATGACGCTCAATGTAGTCTCAAAATGTTTTTCCGGATCTATGCCAAGCTTGCTCTTGGGCAGGTCTTTAATGTGCCCCATCGAGGCATGGACTTCATAATTCGAGCCAAGGAACTTTCTAATGGTTTTTACCTTTGTAGGCGATTCAACAATAATGAGGGAATGCGGCATGACTACTCCTTAACAATAAACTTTTTCCCAGGGAGTTGCTTGATAATCCCTCTTAGCTCCAGAGTCAACAAAATATTTAAGGCTTCGTTTGGTTTTAACCCTGTAGCAGTGATTATACTGTCAATATCCAAGGCTTTTGAGGATATACTTTTCAATATGGACTGTTCTGCATCTGTTAATTCATGAGCGGCCGCTTTTCGTTGGGGTCTTTTCTCTTCGGCCTCATCCTGCTTCAATATGCTTTTTTCCAGAGGAGCGTCTTGGGAAGACATTTCCAGCTGCGGGAGGATCTCTTCCAATATATCGTAGACATTTTCTATGAGTTTTGCCCCCTGTTTGATCAATCTATGTGTTCCCCGGGATCCTGCTGAATCAATGCTGCCCGGAACAGCGAACACTTCGCGGCCCTGTTCGAGCGCCAGTTTTGCTGTGATAAGAGAACCGCTCTTTTCATTAGCTTCAACTACAACAACGCCCAGAGAGATACCGCTGATTATTCTATTTCTTGCCGGGAAATTCGATCCGGAGGGCGGTGTGCCGAAGGCGTATTCGGTGATCACGGCGCCTTTGGCGACAATTTCCTCATAGAGTTCCCGATTCTCGGGAGGATAGATTGTATCGAGACCGCAGCCCAAGACGGCTATGGTCCTGCCTTTGCCTGCGAGGGCCCCTTTATGCGCGGCCGAGTCGATTCCCTTGGCCAGGCCGCTCACCACTGTTATGCCTTTTATGGCAAGTTCGCGGCAGAGCCGCTCTGTGGAAAATTTACCGTACGTGCTCGCCGTCCTGGAACCGACGACAGCGATGTTCACATCATCTTCCTTCAAATGCCCTTTGGCGTACAGAAAGGGTGGAAAATCATAGATGTTTAAAAGGCATCTTGGATATAAGGAATCCTGGTATGTGATCAGGCGGGCATAATATTTTTTGAGGAGCTCAAGTTCTTCCTCTGCCTTTTGCCAGCCGTTGAAGTCTTTAACATTTCCCGCTGTCTTGGGGCCAATTCTGGGAACGGCAGTAAGGCTCTGCAGAGACGCATTGAATACTTTCTTGGGATGACCGAAGGCATCAACCAGGTTCTTGAAGCCGAGACTTCCTACCCCATCGATGGATTTCAGTGCTATCCAGTATTTGCGGTCGTTCGCGATCATGCTTTAAAAGGAATGTCCGTTAAATGATAAGAATCCAGAAAAGTCACAGATTGGAGAAGATATATCGGATATCAAAAATGTGTCAAGATATTTCATCGTTAAAAACCGTTGCGTTCTCCCAATCTTTGGGTTAGAGAACAGCATATTTCCCAATGGAGTTCTTCATGGTCCGTCGGATGTCCTTGCTTGTTATTCTGTCTCTCTTGCTCATAAATTTGTCCGGGGTATGGGCCCTCGACAATCTGTCTGATACAGAAACAAAAAAGAAGGTGACATCTGATCAGGGAAAGACGAATGGGCAAAGTCCCGTCCTAAATATATCGCCGAGAGAAATTGATCTCGGCGTCATTGGACCGGATGAAGGCGTCAAGAGCGCCTTTGTACTGAAGAATGTCGGTTCGGGTTCATGCAACTGGCATGCAGACGGGTCGGAAGGGTGGGCGTTACTCGATGAGAAAAAATTGTCGGGTGTCTTGAAGAATGACGTAGAAAACCTTCAGGTTCACGTCAGCTTTCTAAAGAAGACTCATGGCATCGAGACGAATGGGAAAAACCTGGTTCAAATGAGTCTTGAAGCTGGGACCCGGATCAACATTTATCGCAAGAGTCTGCCATACGGCAATTACAGGGAGGCGTTGAAATTCGCGTCGAATGGCGGAACGAGGACAATATTCATAAGATTTGAACTGGCGTCCAGGGACGTAGAACCTAAGATTGACGTGGATCCTGCTCGGATCGATTTTGGAGCCGTCAAGCCGGGTGATTATGCGAGCAGGAGAATCAAAGTTACAAACAAAGGACAGGAGATACTGCGATGGCAAGTATCCGTCAGAAGCAACGCCAACGGCACATCCGCTGAAGACGGCAGATACAGCTCATTCTTTAACGGAGACATCAAGGGCAGCGGAGTTTATGTGCCGCCGTCTCATTTGAAAGATGCTATGGATATAACGGGCAAATGGGCCGAGAATAATGGGCTTCCCGCAAGCTCGGTGCCGTCCAGCTCCATAAGATATCGTTTTTGGGGATCGGGGATAAGCGTATTTTTGTCGATGGAAAATGGTGAGGAAAGCGCAGCCTTCCATATGGACGACAAGCATGGAGTAAAGCCTGATTGCCGTGAAGGTCAAAAAGAAACAACGGAGTGCGTGGTTGCAGAGGGCCTTCCGCATGGCCAGCACACTCTTACCATCATCAACAAGAGCGGCAGTGCGGTTGTTCAGGGCGTGAGAATTTTCAGCAGGGATGTGAAGAAGGGAACCCCGGGCTTGATAAGCATATTTCCGGCTTCAGGCGATACGACAAGGGAAATTGATTATGTCAATGTCATGGTGAATACAAGACAGCGTACCCCGGGCTTTTATGATGAAAATATAATTTTCAATTCCAACGGCGGGAAAGCGGTCATTGAGGTATCCCTTGAAATAGCGGCGGACAATAAAATGACGAGGGCTGTGGATGTTTATCGCTACGCGGCAGGAGGCGATTATTTGTATACGGCTAATCCTGAGGCGGAAGCAAATACTATCCATGCTAAAGCATATAAGAAACAAGGCATAGCATACAGACTGTTCGGCCAAGGAACGCCGGGAACAACGCCTTTTCATAGATGGTATAATGCGGAGAAAAATGACCACTTCTACTCATACGATCTGCATGGAGAAGGAATATCCCTGAAGGGTTATGTGTACGAAGGGGTTATCGGAAGCATAGCGACCTCCAGACTGACAAATACGAGAGAACTGTATCGCTGGTATAATCCTTCTTCGGGCCGTCACTTTTATTCGACTGATCCGAACGGAGAAGCCGTCAGCAAAAGGGGCTATCGTTTTGATGGTATTGCCGGGTATGTGAGATAACGTATATGCATTTTATCCTGTGCTTATTGTCAGCATTTAGCTTGACAAAATTTTTCAAAGGGGTTATTAGCTTCAACCTTATACGGTTTAGATATGGCTGTATTATGCGCCTGTAGCTCAGCTGGATAGAGCAACGGACTTCTAATCCGTAGGTCCTGGGTTCGAATCCCCGCAGGCGTACCAGAGATAAATGGTGGGTGTAGCTCAGGTGGTTAGAGTGCCGGGTTGTGGCCCCGGAGGTCGAGGGTTCGAATCCCTTCACTCACCCCATTATTAATAAGCTGTTGAGATAAACAAGAGCGCCCGTAGCTCAGATGGATAGAGTGGCAGACTTCGAATCTGTTGGTCGTACGTTCAAGTCGTACCGGGCGCGCCAGATTATTGGATTATTTGTAAATCTTTGAAAAAGACGTGTGGGCCCTTAGCTCAGCAGGTAGAGCAACTGACTCTTAATCAGTAGGTTGTCGGTTCGAGCCCGACAGGGCTCACCAGAAAAATAGAGGGGTTAAGTGAAATTCTTAACCCCTCTATTGCTTTTGCAAAGCAGGATTATTGTCCAATACGTAATTCTTAGCTTTCGGCATTCAATATTTCATTGGATGCTCTTGAAGACTCCATCTATTTTAGCCATCAGTTCTTCAGGAGTCACCGGCTTGGCTATAAAATTCCTTCCCCCTATAATTCCCTCTTGTGATTGAACCTGCCGTCTTGATGCGATGGCGGTAATGAATAATATGGGGATCTTCCGCGTTCTTGGGCTGTCGAACAGTAGCTCCGCCACCTGACCGCCGCCCATTTCCGGCATAATTATATCGAGAAGAATTAAATCAGGGCGCTCCTTCGAAGCCAGGACTACGCCGCTGCTTCCGCTCGTAGTTGTCAGTATCTCAAATCTCCCCGTCTTTTCAAGGTTGAGCTTGACAAAAAAGCAAAAGTCTTCTTCGTCATCAATGAGCAATATTCTCTTCTTTTCAGGCGCTGCTTGTGATTTGACTTGTTCGGCCATGATCCTCTCCTGTATCAATGATTGAAATCGCCTGCATTGTTAAACGCGATCGCCGGCGGCGGCGACAACGCCTAAGACTACCAGTTTCTCGGACTGGATCAGCTGCCTCTGTGTCTCTTCCTCTTTCTGAGGCGCGGCTTCGCGGGAGTTGATAAGGATTTGCGTAAAAACTCCGTATATGATGACAAAATAGGCGATGAGTACGCGCGTCAGCACCTGATCGGATGCTGGAGAATCCAGAATCCAGTTTATTGATGTCATAAGGGGCTTAATATCAGGCCGTTGCATTCCATCTGCTGGCGAAAAGTGTATTCTCTTACCATCGTGCATCTCTACGCCTCTCCGGAGACAACGTAATGCACACTTCTGTAACCGTAACGCCAATACTCACCTTTGTTCCTGCAAACGGCGCTCCATTCTATTTAACCCACGGGTAATTCGACAACGACCTCGGCTCCTTCCTGAGGCTTACTATCTATCCGGATAGTGCCGTGGTGTTTGTCAATTATCCCTTTCGTGATGGAGAGTCCCAGGCCTGTGTTTCCCAAATTATCCTTTGTTGTGAAAAAAGGATCGAACGCTTTTTCAATCTTGTCTGCCGGGATGCCGCAACCCGCATCGGTGAATGAGATCCGCAGATACGGCTGATCATCTTGATTTGTTATCTGCCGCACGCAGATCGTTATCGTTCCACCGTCCTCCATGGCCTCTACCGAGTTTAAGAGAATATTGGCGAATGCCTGTTTGATTTGATCGGTGTCAATGCTCACCGGTGGTGCATCCGGCGCGTATTGCCTGACTACCTGTATGTGTTTGGTGTCGATCTGATGTTCTACAAATGACAGGGTCTCCTCTATGACTGGCGTAATCTCGACTTTTTCCGTCTGAATTGATATCTGACGTGTGAAACTGAGAAGCCCTTTCACTATAGTATCCGCCCGCTCCGCTGATTTCCTGATTCGTTCCACGGCGTCAGCCAGCAAAGGATCAGAGCCGGACGATGTTTTCAAATATTCGATGCCCTGAATAATGATGGCGAGAGGATTTTTCACCTCATGGGCAATCCCCGCGACAAATGTGCCTACAGCGGCTAATTTCTCGGCCTGCATCAAGTCTTCGTGCAATCTTTTCTGGATTTCCTCTGCGCGTTTGCGATCGGTAATTTCCTGCTCCAATTTGATGTTTCGCTCTTCTATATCTTCTATATAATCTGCAATCTGTGATTGAAGCAGTGCATTTTCGAGAGTTAATTTGATCTCAATAAGCATGGTTGATAAGAGACTTTCATCCTTGGCATCGAAAGCCCCTTCTGATTTCTTGCGTGACAGGTTAATAATGGCTGTGACATCGCCCTTGTGCCTCGCATAGATGGGTATGCTGAGAAAGGAAGGCGAACCGTATTTGGGATCGTTTTTCTTCTGGGTCCTCGGATCCCTCTCGATATCCTTCACGAGGAGAGGTTTTCCTTCGGTAATTACCTGCTTAATGACAGAGTCTGCGATATCGATATATTCGCCTTTTTTCAAACCGCCCTTTATGCCTCTCGATCCGACAAGGCGAAGGCGTTTCGTATCGGGATCGACAACAAATGACGAGCCGATCTGGGAATTTGTCACTGAAAGTGCAGCATCAAGAAAGGTATTAAGAAGGTCTTCGAAGTCCCTATTTTGAAAGGCTTTGTTTGCAACATCCTTGATGGCCGTAAGTTCTATGTGGCTTTGAGACGCCTGTTCCGTCAGTTCTTGTATAACAGATTCTGCGAAGGAGAAGACATTGTCGAATATACTGAAAAGTATATATAAGCCGGTAAGGACGATGAGCAAAATAATGACAAAGAGCGTGCTTACATAGTAAGTAAAGGTTACATCCGCATCATAATGCATGTACACGAGGATCAGTGCCGGAAATACAATAATCGATGATCCCACGAGGACAAATTTTCTTTTTACATCTCTGTTTATCGTGCTGAATCTTTCATCCACAGTGACACCCCTCTTGCTTGCCAGTTAAATGATTTCTACTTTTAACTCAAAACGGCTCAAGACGCAAAGATTTTTCACAAGAATTTTGTATCAAAAATGGGGAGGCCGTCCTGAGGAACGGATATAAGGTCTGAAGCAGTAGTAAGATTTACCTTATGGGTTAGGGTTTACGTTATCACTTAAGGTTAAGGTCGTACCGCAGGTACCTGTGATTTGAACCCTGCCGTCCCGGCCAAAAGCTCCTGCTCCAGTCCAGTCTATGTTCCCCACATCGGTAGCGAGCGCTGACATGTTGAAGGAAAAAGTGTTAGTACCTGCACACGCGGTCACGCATGTCGTGTCAGTATAAAAAGTAATCATATTTCCTTGATAAAGATCCACATAACCTATCGGCACGGTGCTTACCTGTATGCACGCGCCTGTACCGGCAAGCTTGGCATACTGCGGGTTACCCGTATAATTCTGTATCCTGATCTTGGTTTTCTGCGTTGTGCATACCTTGTTATATAATTCGCCGTACG
>PLMX01000005.1:0-1672 GCA_003142635.1 Syntrophaceae bacterium
CAATGGGAACGCATATAAATGAACTGACGTCCATATGTCTGGCAAAATCCAGACTTCGATTTGAAAAACTGTCTTCAACTTTCTTTATGTCATCAACCAGGCACGGCTTCTGATGACGGAAAGTTTCTACGACAACGCCTCTGGATTCAGGCTTATCCAGATGAAATTCTATCTCCTGTGCATCCGGTATCCCGTCCAGGTGATAGCCAAAACCAGCTCTATAAACAAGGTGGGTCCTTTCCTTATTGATCAACATGATCATCCCGCGATCAAAATCCAGACGCTTTTCCAGGGATTCCATGACGAACTGAAGGAGCTTGTCGATATCCAGAATCATGGAGGTCGCCTGGCCGATCTCCCTCACAAGCATGGATTCGTTATACCGTTGACTGATTTGATTGAGAAGGCGCTCCGCCGCATCTCCTTGAGAGCTGATATTTCTCAGCAGTTCAGTTTTCTCGATCCGTTCGGTATACATAGAAATCGCAAACATGACGATAACATATAGTAAGATAACGGCATCCCAATGCGGTGGTTGGAAGTGCCACAGGGCTCCACCACATAAAATGAAACCAATAAGAACAACATAATTTTTCAGACGCTTCCAATGGAAAGCTGAAGTCTCCTCCCAGGTGAGGACGTACCTGCAGAGATCTGCGCCTTTATGCAGGCAGAGGGGATGCTCAATATTGGCAAATTTGGTTGTAAACAGTTTGGCCATTGCCTCGAATGTGCCCATTCTGTTCTCACATTGGTAGGGCTTCTCAAACACACCGGGTTTTGGAATGGCATCAACCTCAATCTTGTTGGCAGCGATGCTCTTACTCTTAAGTATGGAGGCACGACTAATGTGAGGATAGAGTTTCTCCATAACCGTATAGGCGGCCTTGGGTGTGATAAATCCAAGTGCATATTGCGAAACCGCTCCGGAGGCCCTTGAAAAAGGAGCATACCGTCCGGCCTCTCGGGATATATTTGCATTACCCGTTCTTTCTGAAAGAAGGTCATGAAAAATATCCAACTGTCTCTGAGTGAACCAGTGACCACTATCCTCCAGTTGATGGGTGCTCATAGCCGCACTTCTGATAATAGAACTAATATCAACATCTGGATAGAATTTTTTTAGGTATTCTATATAATTATTTACGATTCGGCTGCTATATAAAGGGATTCCTTCCATTTCTCTCCAATCCGTCTGTTCTGTCGTCAGTCGTACCTNNTGATTCGAATAACGCATATCCGTAATCCAGAGCTGGTATTGCTTTTCATAAGAAATACCAGCTGACTCGACATAAGAAGCAGGATAAATGAGGAACGTTACCTTGTCAAGACTATACACACTCCCCAGTTTTTTGACCGCGAGGAAAAGCACTTCAAAGGGCAGCCCTGCGGGATCAATCACCAGAACTTTGATGCAATTTAAAAGGTTCGACATATTGATCGCCAGATCCGATTGATCAACAATAAAAAAAGCCTTGATATGACCTTGATAAATCAACGAAAAAGTCCGCCACCTCCTCAAAAAACCAAGACGTTCAGAGACTTTCTCCAAAGACTCATCACCATGATCAGACTCCTCCGAATGCAAGATGTTCAGTAAAAGACCTCCGGAGTGATGTTTATAAAATTGTCCCGCCTCCCATAAATCTGAAGGAGTGCTCTCCCTTAACAA
>PLMX01000005.1:1774-2651 GCA_003142635.1 Syntrophaceae bacterium
GCTCTCAGCATGGACATATGACCATAAATCCGCCCGTTCTTTTCGTAGGTAATGTGCCTGGCAATCTCAGGATTTTCTTGATAGAGTCTCCGGTAAGTTTCCATGAAATTTTTACGGTGAGCCTGGCAAAAACTATATTTTTTTGGATAAATGAATCCCGTCTGAAAAAAGAATTCCCAGAGGGCATCCATATCCACTTCGTTGGAAACAGAAATATGAGGGTCCACATTGATGCCAAGTATGTGATTGATGCGGCTGTAAGAATGGATATCCATATCCAAGATCGCAATGCCGTACTGGATATTTTTCTCCCCCACCCTCCGATAGATGATCTGTGCGGTACAATGGGCAATGGAGATACCGGCAAGAAGAACGGAAAGACGAGGAATCATCATACCCGGCATTAATACATCATCATCCGATGGGTCACTGATGGAAAAACCCGTGGTGGAAAGATCAAAAATATCTCTCTGGACTCTTTTTTTAAAGAAAGGATGCTCAAATACGGCAGACAGGGGCGGCGTAATCTGCCGCCGGGGGTTACGGATCATTTTTACCGGAAAACGGCTGATATGATCACTTACCGCAGTAAATACCATCTCCTTGGATGAACGGTTATCCTGCGAGCGGATACATCGACATATCTCGGCGTAGACGACTTTCTCATCGGAAAACAGGCGAACAGATGCGGGAGCATCGGGATTGAACCAGCCATGATGTTTAAATGCTTCCGAACATGCTTTGATACGGAATGCTGTGGGACTGAAGTCTATCAATTCCCCCTGGACAACAAAACCGCTTTGCATCACCTCAACCCAGACATCCCGGCAGGAATATCGCTGGACAAGGCGCTGATTCAAGACATAACTTTTCTCAG
>PLMX01000006.1 GCA_003142635.1 Syntrophaceae bacterium
GCAGGATTGACATAGGTGAATGCCCCATGATCATTAAGGGTGTAAATAATATCCGGGGCATTTTCACTGAGAGTTCTGAACCGTTCTTCACTGGCACGTGTTTTCTCGAAGGATGTGGCGTTGGTGATACTAATGGCGACCTGCGGCGCAATTCCCATCAGTAGGCTCATATCAGACTCCGTGAGAGGTCTCTTTGAATGGAGGTTGTCCACCATCAGGACACCCATAGATTCCTGCTCAAAGACAATGGGAACGCATATAAATGAATTGACACCCATCTGTCTGGCAAAACCCCGACTTCGATCTGAAAAACTGTCTTCAATTTTCATTATGTCATCAACCAGGTACGGCTTTTTCTGACGGAAAGTTTCTACGACAACCCCTCTGGATTCAGGCTTATCAAGATGAAATTCTATATTCTGTGCCTCCGGTGTCCCGTCCAGGTGATAGCCAAAACCAGCTCTATAGACAAGATGGGTCCTTTCCTTATTGACCAGCATGATCATTCCGCGATCAAAGTCCAGACGCTTTTCCAGGGATTTCATGACGAACTGCAGGAGCTTGTCGATATCAAGAATCATGGAGGTCGCCTGGCCGATCTCCCTCACAAGCATGGCTTCGTTATACCGTTGATTGATTTGACCGAGAAGGCGCTCCGCCGCGTCACCTTGAGAGCTGATGTTTCTCAGCAGTTCTGCTTTTTCCAGATGTGCGGTACGAATAGAAATCACAAGCATGGCGATAGTATATAATAAGATAATGGCATCCCAATGCGGCGGCTGGAAGTACCACAGGATTCCAATACATAAAATGAAACCAAAAAGAAAAGCATAATTTTTCAGACGCTTCCAATGGAGAGCCGAGGTCTCTTCCCAGGTGAGGACGTACCTGCAGAGATCTGCACCTTTATGCAGACAGAGGGGATGCTCAATATGGGCAAATTTGGCAGTAAATAGCTTTGCCATTGCCTCAAACGTACCCATTCTGTTCTCACATTGGTAGGATTTCTCAACAACGCCTGATTTTGGAATGGCATCAATCTCAATCTTGTTGGAAGCAATACTTTTACTTTTAAGTATTGAGGCACGACTGAGTTGCTGATAGAGTTTCTCTAAAACCGTATAGGCCGCTTTAGGTGTGATAAATCCAAGCACATATTGCGAAACCAAGCCGGAGGCCTTAGAGAATGGAGCATATCGTCCTGCCTCTCGGGGGATATCGCGATTACCCGTTTTTTCTGCCAGGATCTCCTGAAAGCGATCGCACTGTCGCTGAGTGAACCAGTGACCACCGTCTTCCAATTGATGCATGCTCATATCGGCATTTTTGAGAATAGAACTCACATCGACGGATGGATAGAATTTTTTTAAATATTCTACATAGGTATTGATGATTCGANNGACTTCTTTCATCTCTATGTGATTCAGTTGTTCTGTTGTCAGTCGTACTTCATCCGAAATTTCTTTTGCACGTAATCCATGAATTGATTCGAATAACGCATATCCGTGATCCAAAGCTGATATTTCTTTTCATAAGAAATACCCGCTGACTCGACATAAGAGAGAGGATAAATGAGGAACGTCACTTTGTCAAGATGATACACGCTTCCCAGTTTTGTGACAGCAAGGGAAAGCAGTTCCAAGGGCAGCCCCGCAGGATCGATCACCAGAACTTTGATGCAATTTAGAAGGTCTGACATATTGATCACCAAATCCGATTGATCAACAATAAAAAAAGCCTTAAGATGACCTTGATAAATCAACGAATAAGTCCGCCACCTCCTCAAAAAACCAAGACGTTCAGAGACTTTCTCCAAAGACTCATCACCATGATCAGACTCCTCCGAACGCAAGATATTCAGCAAAAGACCTCCGGAGCTATGTTTATAAAACTGTCCCAGTTCCCATAAATCGGAAGAAGTGCTCTCCCTTAACAACCATTCCTGGGGAAAGGCTTTCTCACAGGGTGCGACAGGCAATGTCAGATACGCAAAGAGATCCAGCGAACAAACCTGAGGATCGTCATAGTCTCTTGAGAATCCCCCAAAGACACGGTCAGGAAATTTGTTTTCAGGACGGAAATAACACATCACATAGTCCATGCGCGCCGAGGACAATTGATACATACCATGTAAAAAAAGCATGACCTGCCGTAAGACGACAAAACCAGGAAGCCTGCCTTCCATCGGCCGGGCGGCATGATGATGAATCAGCCAGGTCCGTTCATAGGCTCTAATCATGGACATATGACCATAAATCCGCCCGTTCTTTTCGTAGGTAATGTGCCTGGCAATCTCAGGATTTTCTTGATAGAGTTTCCGGTAAGTTTCTATAAAATTCTCGCGATGGGCCTGGCAAAAACCGTACTTCTTGGGATAAATGAATCCTGTCTGGAAAAAGAATCCCCAGAGGGCATCCATATCAACCTCGGTGGAGACAGAGATATGGGGGTCCGAATTGATACCGAGAACGTGATTGATGCGACTGTATGACTGGATGTCCATATCCAGGATGGCGACACCATAATGAATATTTTTTTCTCCTCTCCGCCGATAGATGATCTGTGCGGTACAATTTGCAATGGAGATACCGGCAAGAAGAATGGAAAGGCTGGGAATTATCATGCCCGGCATTAATACATCATCATCCGATTGGTCACTAATGGAAAATCCTGTTGTGGAAATGTCGAAAACATCTCTATGGATTCTTTTCTTAGAAAAAGGATGCTCAAATACAGAAGCCAGTGGTGGTGTAATATGCCGCCGGGGGTTGCGGATTTTTTTTGCCTGAAAACGGCGGATATGATCGCTTTCTGCAGCAAATACCACCTCCTTTGATAAGCGGTTATCCTGCCAGCGGATACATTTGCAGGACTCAGAATAGATTATTTTCTCATTGGAAATCAAGCGAACGGATGCGGGTACATCAGGATTGAACCAGCTACTATGTTTAAATGCTTCCGAACTTACTCTGATGCAGAATGCTATGGGACTGAAGTTTATTAATTCTCCCTTGGCAACAAAGCCGCTTTGCATTACTTCAGCCAAGACGTGACGGCAGGGATATCGCTGGACCAAGCGCTGATTCAAGACATAACTTTTCTCAGGTAACTGGATCGTGAAACTGTTTTGACTGCTGCTTAAAACTTTAATGGGAGTAACGATCATGGAGTGGTTATTTATGATAACCAGATGGAGGACATGGTATGATTCTAAGTTATATTGAAAGTAGGATTTGTCCCACCGGCAGGCCAATTGGCTTCCAAGACAAGGTTCGGGATAAGCTTTTGCGAGGATCTTTTCTTCATAGACCGGATGCTGCAAGAGAACAAAAAAATGGCTACCCGTAAAATGAATATAATTGATGGTATTGATCAGCTCCATCTGATCCAGAGTCTTTGCCGCTTCGAAGGTCCTGATCAGATCCTCATGCTGAAACAATTGTGGAGGAGAAAATTGATTTCGCTCAGAGACATGCTCATGGGTTTCAAGATCCATGTCAAAACACCTCCAGCCTCTTTGCGTCCGCGGTCAACTCAATCATTGATCGACATCTAATTTGGATAGTTGATATCCCATTACATCTCTTGCTTATTTGAATTCATTTCCCTAATGATCCGCATCTCTTTGATCAAACAGGGCATTGATAAA
>PLMX01000034.1 GCA_003142635.1 Syntrophaceae bacterium
AGACATGCGGCCACACTCAAGTCGATTGCGGAAACCAGCGCCGAGGCGTTTTACCGTGGTGAACTGACAGAGAGGATCGATGTCTTCTTTAGGCAGTACGGGGGATATTTGCGCAAGGAAGACCTGGAAGCCTTTCAGCCGGAATGGGTGGAACCGATAAAAATAAATTATCGAGGCTACGACGTCTGGGAAATTCCACCCAACGGGCATGGCCTAGTGGCATTGATGGCCCTTAATATTTTGAAAGAGTTTGATTTCCCGGTTAATGAAACAGTCGATACTTACCATAAGCAAATTGAGGCCATAAAACTTGCATTTTCCGATTGCCGGAAATATGTCACCGACCCGCGGCACATGACTATCAAAGTGGAAGACCTGTTGTCTGATTCGTTCGCGGCAAAGCGGCGAGACCTTATCGGTAAGCAGGCGCTCCACCCGGCGCCCGGCCGCCCCACCGGCGGCGGCACGGTCTATCTGGCTGCGGCCGACTCAGAGGGAAACATGGTTTCCTTTATTCAGAGCAATTATATGGGCTTTGGCTCGGGCCTGGTCGTTCCGGGAACCGGCATCAGCCTTCATAACCGCGGTCATAATTTCTCATTTGATTCAGCGCATGACAATCGTCTTGAACCGGGAAAGAAACCTTACCATACTATCATGCCAGGCTTCCTGACCAGGGATAACGAAGCAGTGGGCCCATTTGGCGTCATGGGTGCATTCATCCAACCTCAAGGCCACCTGATGGTAGTGATGAACACGGTCGATTTTCATCTTAATCCGCAAGCGGCGCTCGACGCACCGCGGTGGCAGTGGGTGGAAGACAAGACAGTGGATGTCGAGCCCCTGTTCCCGGAACATATTGCCGAAGCTCTAATCAGGCGAGGCCACGTCATCAGGCGCGGTGTGGCGGGAGCGACAACCTTTGGCCGCGGTCAGATTATCTGGCGAAACACTGAAGGTGTACTCGCCGGTGCGACCGAACCGCGGACGGATGGCGTTGTTGCAGTCTGGTAGGCATATCAGATCACACGTGAACCAAGTTCTTCCCTCTTACTTTCATGATGGCACCTCTCATTCATATTCTATCTTCAATGGTCACCTGTTTGCCTTCTTTATCCCAAGCTGATCTTGGGCCATTATGAATTTGCAGATGTTCGCCGATCCCTCGACCATGGCATAAGTAGGTGCATCCCGGAAATAGCGAGCCACCGGATATTCGTTGGAATATCCATATGCCCCCAGTATCCGCATCGCAAACTGTGAGCACTTGTAGGCCAGTTCGCCGGCTAGGTATTTGGAGGCGGCCACTTCCAGGTTGTTGCCCAGGTTGCCCTGGTCCTTCTGCCAGGCCGCCTTGTAGACCATCAGTCTTCCCGCTTCGATCTCGGCCACCATCTGCCCGATCATGTCCTGATTCATCTGGAAGGCGCCGATCGGTTTGCCGAACTGCTCGCGCTCCATGGCGTATTTCGTCACGCAATCAAGGCAGGCCTGAGCCAGCCCGACGCCTCCCGCGGCTGCGGAAAGCCTGGTCTGCGCGAGGGAACTGAAAACGATCTTTGCGCCGTCGCCGGATTTCCCCAGGATGTTTCCTTTCGGGACCTTGGTGTCTTCCAGGATAATCTCACCGGTCGGTGAAGACCTCGACCCAAGCTTGTCCAGGTCGGTAACGGTGATGCCGTTGAAATTCTTAAGCTCAATGACAAAAGCAGACAGAAGCTTCTTTCCGCCGATTTCTGTGTAGGCATAAAAGATGGTCAAGTCGCCCAGGGTGGCATTCGATATCCAGGTCTTGGTGCCATTGATGAGCCAATGATCCCCTTTGTCCTCTGCAAACGACCTGATCGCCATTACGTCTGACCCGGCCTGCGGTTCGGTGATCGCAAAGGATCCCAGCAATTCAGCATTGACGAGCTTCTGCACATATTTCTTTTTGAGCTCTTCCGTGCCGTAGCGGAAGATAGTGTAGGCGCAGCCAAGTTCCTGCATGTTGACCTGCACCCGCAGCGAACTCGATGCACGGGCGATCTCCTCCGTGATGATCATTGCTGCGAGCCAGCCCATGTTGCTCCCACCGTATTCCTCCGGAATGACGGTCCCGAAGAAACCAAGCTCACCCATGGGTCTCACCGCTTCCTGGTATGGAAAATAGTGTTTCGCGTCCCATTCATCCGCATAAGGGGCTATCCTCTCAGCGGCAAAACTGCGCACCGTCTCCTGCAGCATTTTCAATTCTGCTGGTAATTCAAAGTTCATATGCTCCTCTTTGCTTCTTTTTCTTTTCTGCCGTGATTTTTTTCAGCGATGAATAAGGCAGTTTTATTCATGCGATAAAGCGCTACAGCCGCTACGATGCCGCCTCGGTTTGCGTCGGTTTGCTCCGGCGCGGGAAAATCATGCTTACCAACACCAATGCCACAAAACTCACGATGAGACCCGGGTAGAGGGGATCGAGTCCCTTGGGATAAAGCACGTGCCAAACCAGATTGGCCAGTGGCCCCAGGAATGCCGCCGCGATGCCCGCCATAGGCGAGACGAGGCGCGGAAAGAACATTGCGCCCAGCAGGGGAAAGAGAATCGTGCAGCCCCTCAGTCCCATGGACAGGAAGCTCCATCCGAGGATCAGGGATTTAAGATTTCCGGTAACAAAGAATACGCAAAGAACGCAGACCAGAAATATAAGCAGACGCTGAACGAAAAGGATTTCCTTGTCGCCCGCAAGCTTACGGAAGAACCGTTTGTAAATATCTTTCGTGACCATCGTTGAAACCCCCAGGGCAAGCCCGGCCCAGGTGCCGATTACCGCGACCAGCATTGTCGCAAGGACCACGCCCCCCGCCCACGGCGGCAGAAATTTCATTATAAAGACCGGCAGGACTTCAATCGAAGGGGTGGCGGGAAAATACGCTCGCATGTAAAGTCCCACCAGGATGCCCCCGATACCGATGGGCGGAATCATGAATGCGGATATCATTGCACCGCGGCGCGAGGTTTGTGCATCTTTCCCGGAGTAGATAGCCTGGATGTAGGTCTGGGTGGAAATGACACCGACAACCAATGAGAAGCCGGCTGCGGCGTCGAGATTGAAACTCCGGCCGAAAAGGGAGAACCAGGGGAAATAAGTAAATTTCTCTGCGAGACCGGTGTAGCCGCCCACCATGTTATAGGCGATTACGCCGCAGACAATCGTGGCGACATAGAGCAATCCGAGTTTCGCAACCCCGACCAAGCCGGTACCCCACACCCCGCCATAGAAAACATATCCCAGGACAAGCAATATGCCTATTATGGTCGCAGTGAGCGGTTCGATGTTGAACATGGAAGTCAGGAGCGCAACTGCGGCAAGTCCTTGACTAACGATGCTCAGGAAAATGCCTATCGAAGAAAATATACTGGAAATGGGACCTATATTACTGCCGTAAGTTACCACTAAATACTGGGGCACCGTTTCCAGGCGGCTCTCATGAAGCCGCTTGGACAGCCCCAGTCCCAGCACAGCACAGGCGATACCGGCGCCGAGTGTGAACCACCACGCGCATGCGCCGAATTGGAAGGCCAGCTGAGCTGTGCCGATTGTCGATGCACCGCCCACCAGCGTGCCCATGATTGTTCCGGCAACAACAGAAGCGCTTGCTTTGCGCCCGCCGACGGTAAAGTCCGCGGCGGTTTTTACTTTCCTTCCGGCATAGATTCCCACCACCGTGATGCCGATGAGGGTAATCACAATTCCTATTATGTGACCGGTGCTAAGTGCCAGCATTAATTTCTTGCCTCCTTCTTCGACGATTCTAATTCCCGTTTATTCTGCCGGCCCCCCGTAAAGGCGGCCATCAGCTGCTTCCAGCCTGACATAATGCTCTCTCATCAGAGAATCAGCTTATGAGGATCGACCCTTTCCCTCAGAATTTTTAATTCATTCTCTGTCGGCGGTGTCGCCTCCGTAGCCCGGGAAATATCCACATCGAATTCCATGTTCTCGAGGATCTTCTGCGGTGTAGTGCCGGGGTAATAATGAGCCAGGTACATTTCCTTCGTCTTTTCATCGAAGCGCATCATTCCGAGATTTGTTATTACGGCAGTTGGCCCGCCCGGCATGAGCCCCGCTTTTTCCCTGGTTCCGGGTCCATCAAGGTACCCGGGGCTGGTGAGATAATCAACCTTCTTGGGAAATTTTCTTTTCTCGTGCTGCATGAAAACCAGGTAGCGCGGTACGAAGGAGGCGACGTCGCATGCGCCGCCGCTGCCGGAAAATCTCGTGACCGGCTTGAAGTAGTCGCCGATAGCCGTCGAATTCAGGTTGCCGTATTTGTCGATCTGCGCTGCGCCGAGTATCCCGATCACCCGGTCGCCTGTGATACGGTTCTGCATTGTGGCGAAGGCCTCAAGAAGACCCCCGTTTGATGCTGCTGAGTACATGACGCGTGGGTCCGCAACAGACATGGGGATTTCCTCGAGCTCCGAGTCAATCGCCCCGGTCTCAAAGAATATGATGCTGTTGGGCGCCGTAATGTACTTTGCCGCCATAGCCGCAACTAACGAAATCCCGGTTCCGCAAAAGACGATATCGCCGTCGCAGATTTCCCTGGCAGCCATTATCGTCATCATTTCTCTCAACGTGTAGTTCATGGTTTCATCTCCTGATTCTGTTACTTTCTGTCGAGCCCGGTTGCATACCCGGTCCTCGGGTCGGCCTTAATCTTCTCCAACTGGACTTTTCCAACCAGTTCCAGCAGGCCCTGATGGTCCTTGACGCCGAAAATAAACTTATCAAGGTATTCCCGGTAGAGCTTATCGTTCTTCGCGAAAACGCTGTGCTGGTTGAGATACTGGGGATCATAGTCGTAATAGCGATAGCAGGCAGTGGGATAGGCGCCGAAGGGAACGGGTACGACGGCCGATACATGGATAAAAGGGATCTGGTTGTACTCCGGCTCTGCACGCAGCTCCTTCGATTCGACGAGCTCCTCACAGGTAACAATGACGTTACGGGCCGCCTTTGCCTGGTCCACGTCAGCATAGGTAAGTCCCATCATCCGGCACGTTCCGAACTTGTCAGCTTTCTGCACGTGGATGATCGTAACATCGGGAGTGATTGCGGGGACCAGGATGACCTTAGACGTGTTGCACCAGTTGCCGAAGGGACTATCAAGAACAACAAGCTTATTATCCGGAATTTTGGGGTCCTTTTTGCGCACGTCCTTTGAGAAGCCCCATTTGTTGACGATATCCGTACCAAAGGATGACCTGGTGGCAATAAAGGGAACGCCCATAGCGCCGGCATGAAAGCGCAGCGCCATCTGGTAGTTGGTATAATCCTCGAACTGGATTTCGCCTCTCTGGATCGCGGCCTTGAACCGGATGCAGGTGGGGGCTTGTTTCGCGTTGCCGCCATAGGCGATTTCCAGCTTTGATATGCATCCACCTCCCACGAGCTCATCTACGCCGGTTCCGTTGGAATGGGCATAGCAATGAATGTCCCTGATTCTCTGGCGTATGATTTCGTAAACGCCGGCCATGGGGTTGCGGCTCACAGTAAATCCGCCGATGGATATATGGCATCCATCCTTGACATAAGTCCGGATCGCCTCATCCAGGGCCATCACTTTTCCTTGATCAGCGCTCATTGATAACTCCTTGTAAAAAAATGATCAGACTGTCCTGCAGCATGCAACGCTATGCCCAGGTTATTGTATGTTTCCCCCGCCAAGTTACTGAGGCAAGGCTTCTCGATATCTATTTGAAACCCCCATGCCGACCA
>PLMX01000258.1 GCA_003142635.1 Syntrophaceae bacterium
TAAGTGGGTTCAGGCATGATGATTCTCGCATCAACCCTTATGGCGCTGTATGCGCGGGCAATCGCATCACCCAGTCCGTTGAAGAAAATTATATCTTCAGGGGTTATCTGCGCGTGGCCCATTTTGTTTACCCGGTCCGCGAGGAATTCACGGGTCGAGTCAACACCCTTGGTAGGACAGTAACCGTAAGAAAGGTCATCTCTGAGGACTTCCATAAGGACTTCTTTCATCCAGTCGGGTATCTTTTCACCTTTATGAATGGGGTCGCCGATATTCTCCCAGGTTACCTCAATGCCGTATTCTTTCAGTTTATTGGCCACGATGACAATCTGCCGTATCTCATAAACCAGACCACTGCCGTCTTTAGCAATATCAAACCTCATAAAAACACCTCAATGCATCTCAAAAGATTTTAAACTTCATTATATTATAATTAATATAAAATTTCCAATATTTTTTGACGTTAAGACTTTTGAATTTTATCATTCAAGCTCGGAGATGATGCCCATCTTGACGTAAATGGGACGACCCTTTTTTCTTATGTGCGGGAGCTTCAGGGCAAAGAGGAGCGATCCGATTATGCAGGCTACTCCGCTCAGGATGAGGGTGGCAGGGGCGCCTATCCACGACGCCAGTGCTCCTGCGAAGAGGTTGCCAATGGGCGCCATGCCGATGATAGCAGTCGCATAAATGCTCATCACGCGACCGCGCTTATCCTCTTCCACGATGCTCTGCAGGATCGTGTTGGAGGACGCCAGTTGAACTATCATGCCGAATCCGACAACGAACATCATGCTCAGGGAAACGACGAGGACAGTTGAAAGGGAAAAGGCGATAACGCCGGCGCCGAAAATGGCGGACGCAATCGCAATGAGTCTTCCCAGCCCGAGGATTGTTTGCCGCGAGGCAAGATAGACAGCGCCCGTAAGGGCCCCGATACCGCTTGCCGCCATGAGGAATCCCAGCGTGTGGGGCCCGCCGTGGAGGACATCTTTCGCGAAAACGGGCATGAGCACACTGTATGCCATGCCCATGAAACTCATCACTCCAAGCTGAAGAAGGATGTAGCGGATCGGTGCAAATCCAAAGGCATAGGAATAACCCTCTTTCAAATCGTGCCACAGCCGGGACGTGTGCACTTCCTTCTTTCTCTTCGGGACCTTTATCGCAAGTAAAGCGACGATGATGCCAATGAAGCTCGCCCCGTTGATGAGAAAGCAGACGCCCTCACCGAGAAAACCGATCAGAATGCCTGCGACTGCCGGCCCCACGAGCCTTGCACCATTGAACATGAAAGAATTGAGGGCAATCGCGTTCCCGAGGTCATCCGGCTTTTCTATCATTTCCACGATGAAGGACTGACGGGTGGGCATGTCAAACGCATTGATCACACCGAGGCATATACCCAAACCGATGATCTGCCAGACATGCACGACTCCCGTCATGGTAAGAACAGCGAGGGTCAGGGCCTGGATCATGGAAACGACCTGCGTAACGACCAGTATGCGATGGCGATTCCAGCGGTCTGCATAGACGCCGGCAATAGACGCGAAGAGGAAGACGGGGATCTGGCTGGAAAAACTGACTACGCCCAAAAGAAATGCCGAATTGGTAAGACGGTAGACGAGCCAGCTCATGGCGATCTGCTGCATCCATGTCCCGATGAGAGAAACGCTCTGACCGCCGAAGAAGAGCCGGTAATTTCTATGGTGCAAAGCCCTGAGAATGAATTTTGCGGTAACCTCTTTATTTGATCCGGATGATCTCATCTGGCACGATACATCACATTAGTATTCTTAGATACAGTAATGATATACAATCTATCCTCTCATAATCAACAAATATGATGTGCCCTGCATCCGCGCAACCAGGCATCCCGATCGCTGCACAGATCCCGTCAGAGACTGAACCTGACCGCAAGAAATATAATCGCGGTAAGAATCATGGTGACAAGCATCAGGGCGTTTGCCCTCACTATATCCTTTCTGCTCATCTCCTTGACGGGATTTCCGAGGGTTGGTCTCATGGATGGTTTCCCGAAATAATAGTTCAGCCCGCCGAGTTGAACCGCGAGGCCTGAATTCGGGCTGGGGTGTTTTTCCCCATCCCTTAGATCGCGCCTGCCGTCCGTGCATTTGCGAATATACGTCTCAGTGGTGTCTCGAGGAAAGAAGCGAAACGTCCTATCAGTTTTACGGGGTGGGGAAGCCAGGGCGGATCGCCGGCGATGGAGTCCAGAAGTATGGCGGCAAGGATCTGATATTCCAGTCTCATTTAAAATGTTCAGGCCGGGGGATTTGAATT
This sequence comes from Syntrophaceae bacterium, assembly GCA_003142635.1. GTDB lineage: Bacteria > Desulfobacterota > Syntrophia > Syntrophales > UBA2185 > Fen-1135. The sequence goes on from PLMX01000258.1 coordinate 2,305, forward strand.
TTGAAAAATATCTCCCAGTCCCCCTCCCGTTGGATCAATACGCAATGCCCATCAAAACCAAAGCTGCGATGGCCGGGATAACCTCCGTGATCTCGCAACCGGCTCCCAGGGTATCACCTGTATATCCGCCAATCTTGCGAAAACAGTAAATTGAAAACAGCGCCGCCGTCAGAAGCGCCGAAAAGCCCGCTGCGACGCCCATCCAGTGGCCCGCAAGCCATCCTGCGGCGAGGAGAAACGCCGAGGTCCAAAGGACGGTCAGCCATGACTTTCCCACCCCGAAGGCAGTTGCCAGGCCGCCCTCGCGTCTGACATACGGAAGAGCCGTCATCATCAAAACAAAAGAGCACCGCCCCGCCAGAGGCATGAGGACAATGATCCCCGGACGTAAAGGGGGAAAGATGGATATCAGGACAGAGACCTTCAGTATAATTACAAACACCACGGCGAGAACACCCATGACGCCTGTCCGGCTGTCTCTCATGATTTCCAGAACCCGCTCACGCGGACGGGCGCTGAAAAAACCATCCGCCGTATCCGCCAGGCCGTCCATGTGCAATCCTCCCGATATCGCTGTCATGGCAATCGCGGTCATCACGCTTGCTGGAAGCGGCGGGAGAATAAGGCCCATGACGTAATCAACGGCCGCGATGATAATTCCGATGAGCAAACCAACGACGGGAAAGAACGGCACGCATTTCTCGAGTTCCTTTTCACCGCCGGTGAAACTCTTTGGAAATGGGATGACTGTCAAGAACTGGATGGCTGCCAACAGGGGTCTCATTTATCCGCCTTGGATACGGCCGCTTCCTCAAAGGTGGCCACTTCCGTAAGAATCCGGACAGCGGCCTCTACGAGATTCATGGATAATGCCGCGCCTGTTCCTTCGCCGAGTCTCATGTCGAGGTCGAGAAGTGGTTTTTTCCCCAGACAGTCGAGGGCTATCTGATGCCCCCTTTCCATGCTGCGATGGGAGGCGATCATGTAATCGCAGGCAGCAGGAGCCAACCGCGCGGCTATGAGCGCGCCGGCGGTGGAGATGAATCCATCCACGAGCACGGGCTTTCTCATGTAGGCGGCGCCGAGGATTAAACCGGCTATACCGCCGATCTCAAATCCCCCGACCTTTGCGAGGACATCGAGGGCGTCGTTTGGGTCGGGCCTGTTCATCTCGAGGGCCTGCTCGATCATCGCATTCTTATGCACAAGCTGTGCATCATCAATGCCTGTGCCACGCCCCACAATCTCAGCAAGCGGCAACCCGCTAAATACGGCAATGACAGCCGCACTGGGCGAGGTATTGCCGATCCCCATCTCTCCCGTGCCGAAGACATCGGTCGATGGCCCCAATTCCAGCGCCACCTCAATTCCACTTTCGAGGGAGCGAATGGCCTCATTCCGGGACATCGCCGGTCCTGTGGCCATATTCCTTGTTCCTGCCCCCGTCCGTTTGGACATGATCCGCCCCGCTTTTACGAGTTCGCCCAAGTCTCCGGCCACACCCATATCGACAACCACAACCTGTGCGCCGACAAGCTTTGCCAGGGCATTGATGCCTGCGCCGCCCTGCACAAAGTTGTGCACCATCTGAACAGTCACTTCCTGCGGATATTTGCTGACACCTGCTGCAGCAATTCCATGATCACCTGCCATCGTAACCACAGTCTTGCGGCCCACAGGCGGCCTTACGGAACCCGTCATCCCCGCTAATTCTTCGGCCAGGTCCATCAAACGGCCCAATGCCCAGTGCGGCATAGTGAGCTGTTCAAGCCTTTGCCTTGCTTGGGCACGGGCGCCTTTGTCCTGGGGGATTATCTTCTTAATCGTCGATTCCAATAAGTTCATAAATTTTTCTCTCCTTTGATATAGAGGGGAATGCCGCTTATCATGAAAACGAAAACATCTGCGTGATTCGCCATGCGCTGATTGCACCGCCCTGCAATATCCCGGAACAGCCGGGAGGTGGGATTTTCGGGCACGATGCCCATACCCACTTCATTGGTAACAAAAATAACCGTGCCGGCAAGTTCGCTACAGACCCCAAGGACATCCTCGCACCGTGAGCCAATCACGTCTTCGTTGATATATTTTTTTTCTTGTTCCGCTTCATACATAAGATTATTGATCCATAAAGTGAGGCAGTCAACGAGGACCACCCCGCTTCCCTTTGATCTCCGCAGAGCTCCGGCAAGGTCTGTCACCTCTTCGATAGTTTGCCAGGATGCTGATTGACGGGCTTCTTTGTGCTTCCGTATGCGGTCTTCCATTTCCTTATCGATGACGGGACAGGTTGCAATATATGTCCGGGCGCCGGAAATAGATTCGGCGATACGCTGGGCGTATATGCTTTTACCGCTCCTGCTGCCCCCTGTTATGAAAATGATCTTTGCCATCCAACTCGACCTCTTACTCCGCCTGCCCTATTTCATTCAGTCTCGATATAGCGAGCGATACTGTTTGCCGATATCTCCGTGTCTCAGGAGCAATAATTTTCTTGCCATAAGAATAATAAAAAATCCACGAACCATTTTATTGATCCGTGGATGCCGTTTTCCATCTACGGTGATTCCGCCTCTGCCTCTACCGCGCACAGGCCAAAACTACGTTTGCTCTGCAGGCAGGTCTTCTGACTTCCGGCTCTCTCTACTCGCCGCGCCTTCCCATCCTTGGAGGAAAGTGGCCACTGCGGTTTTCGTCCCCGGTTACAGCGGCGGGCCCGTGGCGGATTTTCACCAGCCTTCCCTAACGCCCTTGCGGGTTACCTGTGTTGGATGCATGCGTAACACACGCATGCGAAGTTTGTCAAGATAATGAATCCCACGGCTTGCACAATGCAAAGGCCCGGCTGCTTTTTCATCTCGGACGTTTTCCCTGTCCTCATTTGGACACCGCGATCATCGGTCTATTCACCCTTCCCCACTCGTCCATAAATTCATCGTACGAGAGCGATATTTCCCGACCATAGCCCGGATCAGCAAGCACGACTGCCTTATATATATCGTCATACCCTATTATCACCGCCATGTGGCGCGTACCTTCCCATTTCCCCGGTGCAATGCGTCCACACATTACGGGAATGCCTTTATCAATATAGCTTTTTACGGATTCAAGATCGCCCTCTTCACGATAATCACCGTTAAGTCCCGCCCTGCTCATGAAGCGGGCCACCGTTCTTGTATCGAGGCCTTCTCCTTCCCTTACGGTGTTTCTCCTCCGCGCATTTAAATTTTTGTAAATCGCATCCTGATCAACATCAAAGCCGTAGTACTTAAGAACCATTCCCATGCTGGCAAAGGCGCACCAATTGCGCTTCTGGAAGACGAGGGGAAAATTCGCCAATTTCTGTTGCGTTCTGGAAGTTATCCTGTCCGAATCTTCTTTCGGCTTCGTTTGTGGAGCAGTGACCTTTCCTCCGGGCATTTCCAGTCTCACACCAGGCACTTCCTCCCTTCGCATTGCATCTTCCACCTTCAGCCGTTTAGTCCCGTTGATACCTTCCGGTTGATGGTCTGAGAAGTGCACTACTCCTTCTATATCAACCCACCTGTACATCTCAGCAGAGCGGGCGGGCGGTGATATACACAGAATCATAAGAATGATTATCGCTGCTTTAGATTCGGCCCTTCTCTTAATTCCCGGCATCACTCCCAGGCACCTCATAACAATAATCGGCTCTTGTGATAATTTGCTTTAGAGCGTCAAATCAATTAAAATACGATAGATGGGTTTAATTGAAGCTCTCCGCAGCATACTGCGGAGAATCTTCGATTCTTAAGAAACAGTATGTCGTTATTCGCTCGCTACCGAATTCAGAAACATGAACCAACACACCGGGGAACAGGAAGTTTCGTGAATATGAATTTTCGCGCAAGACATGAAATACATTCATATCACGTAGCCCCTCTGCGGACACTGAAAGAATCTGCGGACGAGCAAATCGCGGCAGTCTGCTCGAAAATATTGGAGGAAGAGAAAACAGAGGAAAAAGAAGAGTCAATCATTTGTAAGAACTGCAGAAACGAGATCACAACCGTCGGATACAGCATTGCCGTAAACGGTCAGCATGCACATATATTTAAAAATCCTCTCGGCATTACCTTCCATATCGGCTGCTTTTCCAGGGCATGGGGCAGTTTCATCTACGGCATCCCCACATACGAGGCTACGTGGTTTCCCGGATTTACCTGGTGCATCGCAGTGTGTGCAAATTGCTTCACTCACTTAGGCTGGCATTACCAGTCCGGCAGGGAAAGTTTTTACGGTCTGATTATGGCCAACCTGCTTACGGATCACAAAATCCACTGAAGGCTGACATATATGGTTCATCAGACGCGGCAACACCGCCGGCCAGGGCCTCTCATCACTGCATAAGCGCATAGCCGCCTATAGCGTCCGCCTGAAGATCCGGGCGTCCACGACAAGGACACCCCGTTCATAAACGAGCACGGGGTTCAGATCAATCTGATCAATTTCCGGATTATCACTTGCCAGCCTGGAGACACCCTTCATGACTTCTATCAGCTTCTTTACGTCTTTCGGGCGCTGGCCCCGGACACCGGCGAGCAGCGGATACCCGGTAATAGTCTCGATCGTCTGCCGCAGTTCTTCGTTTGAAGCAGGGAGCATGCAGAACTGCACATCCCGGTAAATTTCCGTGAAGATTCCCCCTAGGCCGAACATCAAAATGGGCCCGTACTGAGGATCCGTGAATACACCCACAATAACTTCTTGGCCGCCTGCCTCGGCCATGGGTGATACGGTTACCCCCTCGACCCGGGCACGAGGGGCGTGAACGGCGGCGCTTGCCATGATTTCGTGATAAGCGGTGCGTATTTCCTTATCGGTGGATAGATTAAGGCGTATGCCGTCAACATCGCTCTTATGGGCTATGTCCGGCGAGGCTACCTTGAGGACCACGGGAGTGCCAAACGTGCGGGCCAATGCTGCGGCGTCCTCGGGCGATTTGGCGAGTCTCGCAGCAGCCACTGGAATGCCGACCTCAGCGAGCAGCGTCACTGCGTCACTTGCGCCCATCAATTGCAGGCCGGAGGTCGGCGCGTGAGTCGAAGGGGGAATAACGGTGCGGCTTTCGAACCGGAAGAACTGATGCAAGGCCTTGAGGCCGCGCTCCGGAGTGGGAAAGACCGGTATGCCCCGCTGGTGGATCAGAACGCGCTCCTCTCTTTCGACATCGGCGCCGCCCAGGAAGATAACCACCTCGGAGGCGCCCGGAGTGACGATCTTCGATGCCCCGGCAATCGGATCGCCAAAGATGATGACCATAGTGTCATAGTCACCTTTTGCCGCAGCGATAACTTTGCTGTACAGCGTCGGATCGCCGATCACGTCTCCCGTAAGGTCTATGGGGTTATCGACCGAACAGTGCGCGGGCAAGATTGCACGCAGGCGTTCCCTCAGGGCCGCCTCCGGCCGCGGCGATTCGAACCCGAGTTTTTCCGCCTGATCTATGGCCAGGATGGCAGAGCCTCCCGAGCTGGTAATATTGAGCAGGCGTTTTCCCGGAGGCTTGGACATGTAGGCTAACGCTTTGGCGTAGTCGTAGAGCTCTTCGATGGTATCGGCGCGGTGAACCCGGTATTTTCTGAAGATGGCGTCGTAAACGGCATCCACTCCCGCCATTGACTTGGTGTGCGATTCTGCAGCAACACGGCCCCGCGGGGTGCGCCCGGATTTCAAGATAACGACGGGTTTCGTGGCCGCGGCCAGCGCCTTTTGAAATTCAACGGGTCGCTTGACGCCTTCCACATAGAGGGCAATCACCTTGGTATTAGGATCATGATTGAAGTATTCGATGCAATCTGTTTCATCGACGTCGGCGCGATTGCCGAGACTTACGAAGGCACTCACGCCGAGGTGTTCCTCGCTCGCCCAGTCCATGAGCGCCGCCCCGACCGTACCGCTCTGGGAGATAAAGGCCATGCGGCCCTTCCTCGTAAGGAGCGGCCATGAGGCGCAGAGATTATAATGGGGATTATTCACTCCCTGACAGTTGGGACCGATCACCCGGATACCATAGCGGCGCGCGGCATCGCCCAGCTCTGCCTGGAGTTTCTCGCCTGCTTCTCCCGCTTCCGCAAACCCTCCCGTAATGACTACGGCGGCCTTGACCCCCGCCATGCCGCACTGGTCGATTGCGCCGGGCACTGCCTTTGCGGGAATGATTATCACCGCAAGATCAGGCGCGGGCAAAATATCGCCGATCTGCTTGTATGCGGGACGATCCAGAATCTGATCCGCTTTCGGGTTGACCGGATATATCGGACCGGAAAAGCCGGCATGGATCAGGTTGTAAATAACATCATAGCCAAGTTTGCCAGGAGCAGGTGAAGCTCCGATCACCGCAACACTCTTGGGCTTAAAGATGGCATCCAGTTGATTTATCAGCTGCATGGGTCCTCCTCGTCCTTTTTGGTTAGTAGAAATGAAGGGTGTTAAGCGGAAATGATATTAGAGTATAAGAAAAATGTGTATATGTGTCAAATGGAAAGACTGGCCCGGATGTAGTGCGGGACGTCAGTCCTGCTAAAATGGCTGGTCTCACGGTCTGCACCATGTCTTATGATGTCATTGCCGGAAAATATCCCGCAATCTCTTCGAGGAATTGTTCACGGTCCAGGTAATGGATAACCTTCAAACCCGCTTGTTCAGCCCTTTCGCAGTTCCCCGCGTCATCGTCAATAAAGAGTACTCCATGCGCCTCAGTTCCTAACGCGTGGATCACATCCAGAAAATGCGTCTGGTCCTTCTTGCTCTTCCCCATATGATAGCTGTTGAAAACATAATCGAACAGCCTGAAAAAGTGATACCGGGCGTCGAGTTCATCAAGCCAGCCGGTCTGGTCGCTGAGGATACCGACACGGAGTTTAATGGCCTTGAGCCTTTTCACCGTGTCGATCATCCATTCTCTCATTTTGAAACGGGACAGTATTTCATTTCTCAGGAACTGGTCATCACCCCGGATGCCTGTAGTACCTCTTAATATTTCCCAATAGGCGTTTTCGGAAACCTTGCCGGTAACGTATCCGCAGGCATGGATCACATCGTTGGCGGTCCTGACAAAGGTCTCTTCGTCGAATCCGTTTAGCCTCGCAATTGCCCGGAGGCCGTTCCGGAAACCTTCTTCAGAGAGAACCCCCCCGAAATCAAACAGTACTACTTCAATGCCGCCGGTTTCTCGAAATGTATTTTCCATAAGATAAATTTAAGAAATCGATTGAGTTCAATGCAATTGATTATTACAATAATCCGAAAAGAATGGTAGAAAAATCCTACAAAGACAATTAATTTTTTAATCCTCATCTTTTTTCGCGCATGAACAGTCAGGTCAGATTCATCATTTGCGTATGTGCCGCCGAAATATTCTCCATGGCCGGGACGATGTACTTCCCGGCCCTCCTTCCCGGCTTTCAGGCCGAGTGGGGCCTCAGCAATACCGAGGCCGGTTGGATCAACGGCATCTTCTATGGAGGATACGCGGCCTTTGTGCCCATCCTTGTGAGTCTCACCGACAGGATCGACCCGCGCCGCATCTATCTCTATTCTGCCGTCTTCGGCGCAGTCTCGATGGCGGGCTTCGGGTGGCTTGCCGAGGGCACGCTCACGGCGATGTTATTCAGATTCTGCGCAGGTGTAAGCCTGGCCGGGACATACATGCCGGGACTGAAAGCGCTCAGCGATCACATCACAGGAAAAACGCAGAGCAGGTCTATCGCCTTTTATACGTCTTCGTATGGCATTGGCACGGCCATCTCGGTATTTCTATCCGGGTGGCTGGTGACCTGGCTTGCCTGGCGCTGGACGGCTATGATGCTGGCCTTCGGATGTCTCGGAGCCGCATTGATCTTCGCCCTTGCAGTTGAGCCAAAGACGCCTGATCTGCCGCGAAAAGAACCTCTCCTTTCATCCTTTAATTTTCGCGGAGCTCTCCGGAACCGTTCGGCCATAGGCTACATGTGTGGATATGCGGTTCATTGCTGGGAGCTCTTTGGATTTCGTACATGGCTCGTCGCCTTTCTCGCCTTCAGCGTGAGCCTGCAAACGATACGCGAATATCACATCAGTCCGCAGAACCTGGCCACGATCGTTCTTTTCGCGGGCGTGCCTGCCAGTGTCCTCGGCAATGAACTGGCGCTGATATCGGAACGGAGGCGCGTCATCACGATCTTCATGCTTGCCGCCGGACTCATCGGCTGTGTCATAGGCTTCACCGCCGCTCTGCCTTTTATCATGGTTGCGGGACTCTGCGTGCTCTATGGGATTGCCATGATGCTCGACAGTGCTGCGCTGACAGCCGGTGTCGTCGCAGCGGCACATGACTCTGAACGCGGCAGGACGCTGGCACTGTATGCGTTTGTCGGATTCGGCATGGCATTTCTTGCACCCCTTGCCTTCGGCTTTGTACTCGATGTCTCCGGGAGCGGGATATATGGCTGGGGATTTGCCTTCGCCATACTGGGACTGGTTGCCATGAGCGGCCCCATCTGGCTCAGACTGTTTCGCGGCAATGCCTGATTCCGCGCCGGCCTTCCCGAACATGTTCCTCCCTTTTGTAAAGGGGAATTGAGAGGGATTTCTATATGCTATTCCACTCTCTTGAACTCTAATGCGAGCGCATTGTCCGCAGCTTGGCTTGCTGCGGAGAGCTTCATATGTTGCAGAAATCAAAACCTTAATCGACAGGCTCTGTCAAACATGCAACTTCCATTTCGTGTAAACGATCTCTTACTTCTCGTAGTGGTCCTTTCCTCCATGGCAACAGGGATCATCTTCCCCCACTTCGGTTCTTTTTTCCAATCCCTGCCGATTTACTGTCTGATG
>PLMX01000128.1 GCA_003142635.1 Syntrophaceae bacterium
TCAATTAACCGGACACTATTGATTATATATCTGAAAAACCTCGTTACGGAAAAACCAATTTATCTTGATGGTAAATATCCAGTAAGAAGAGGACTGAGATGAAAAAATTTAAAAATCTGGTTGCATCCGATTTTCCCGGAGTTAACGCTCAAAGGTTTGGTGAGTGGAAGGCAGCGATCATGAGGATGAAGGGCAACGTTTACATAGTGCTTATCCTATACCTTGTATTGAACACCAAGTCATATGGCTCAACCGGTAATATCATATATGACACACCGATTGTTATTCTCATCGGGATACTTTTCTTAAGCCAGCAAAGCAGGTTCGTCTCGGAAAAACATTCAACGTACATAATCGTTTCTCTGGGCTTCCTGATATTGCTCAACATCATTCTCGTGTATGTGACGGGCCGATTTGTCGGCGAAAGCCTGATCGCCATCGTCGCACTATTTTGGTTATATAATCAAAACCAGAAAAACGGGCGATTGCAGAAGGAACTGGGCATCGATGGCGCGGCAATAAAACGTGCCTTAGTGAAGTAAACAACCTCTTGTTGCGCCGCAGTCAAGACTGCGGCATGCCCGGTGGTATAAAATCTACGGACACAAATCCATGTTGAGAAATAAAGATTAATTATCCATTGAATTTTTTGGGAGGGGCATCATGCCTTATGTAAATGTTAAGGTGACCAAAGACGGAGTCACCAAAGAACAGAAGGAAGAAATCATTCGCGGTGTGACTAATCTGCTCAGGGATATCTTAGGCAAGAATCCTCAGACTACAGTTGTCGTAATCGATGAAGTGGAGACTGATAACTGGGGTATTGGCGGCGAAACCGTAACCATAAGAAGAGCACGTGAAAAAAAGCCATAGCAATTACGGACGGTAAGACTCTTGACCTTTCGAAAATCGAGCGAAGAAAATTGATCTATGAGAATCATTTATCTGGCTGATATTCACGGCGGCTTTGACAGGCTGAATGATCTCCTCAACGAGACGGTTGCCGACGTCTATATTATCTCCGGCGACCTGATAGACATTCCCTTCTACAGCATGGATGCGTCCATACGTTACCACGAACTGCAATCATATTTTCACGGCTTAAGAAGGCAGATGTCCAAGGAATATATGTTCATCGAGGATTTTGTTGATGAGCTCCTGGAAAAGCCCGACGTTTCGGACGAGGTACAGGATCTCGGGACCGAATACCAGGAGTATACGGTAAGGGCCCGCAGAGTTATGCAGCAAAAGTATAAGGTACTGGCGAGCATCGCGTCCACGAAAAAGAGGTCGCGGGTTTTCTTCCTTCCCGGGAATTATGATATGGACCTCAGGTTTACGGCTTTGAGTGAGCATGACCTGCACCTGCACTGGTATGAATTGAATGATCTTAAGATCTGCGGTTACGGCGGGGCCGCTGTCTGGACACCTGGCATTCCTGAGAGGTACGTGATTCATTACCAGAGAAATGTGAAATATCATGACAAGTACAGCGAGATGTACCTGTTCTTCAGTGCCGTAAAGCCGGATATCATCGTGACCCATCAGCCCGCATATGGAATCCACGATCAGACCACTTCAGATGGCCCCATCGGCTCTCTGGCACTCCGCGGCTACTGTGAGGCCAATCAGGTGATGATGTGCCTGACCGGCCATATCCATCAGAGGTGGGGCGTTGATCTTGTGGAGAATACCCTTTACCTTAATCCCTCCAACTTTGGAGAAGTGACCATGACATCAGGAAATGTCGCGGAAGGAGGATTTTACTATTCTATCAAAGTGGAACATGAGCGGGTAACGGGGATCGTCTTCAGGAAATTCGGGAACGGAAGGATTTATGATGTAGCCGATTATTATATAGAGGACGGCAAATTAAGAGAAGTAATCATAGACCAGGAGAGATACGATGCCCTGAAGCTCGAGAAGAACTATGATGAAAAAGAGATTAAAGATTCTCACATCCCTGAGATAACGTTGTATAACGAGATAAAAAAATTTTATAGAAAATTTCAGACTCAGGAAGCGGAGGAAAGAATCGACGTCCTGGAGGAGGTTACTTCCCTCATCGAGGATAAACTGCATGCCAATATTGCTGTGGATGTCCTGGGCTCCGTCAATTTCGGCATATCGCGCTCCGATTCGGATTTAGACATCGTTCTTTATCTGCGGTGTGAAGGCGATTACCGGGAATGCGACGGCAAATGCCATGGCGGGAGCAAGGTATGCAGCTTTCTCAAAAATGCCGAGGAAATGGTTGCGGAGATACTCAAGGACAGATATGAATACCAGATTATTGATACCGTTGATCTGAATCTTGTTGAAGAAAGCATCCGGGAGAAGAATTACGAATGCGGAACACTCCAGCGTTTTGTGTTTTACAGATCCATTTGCCGCCCCATAAACTACCGGGTAATCGCTCCACTGGAAGATATGCTCAACAAAGACATGATATTCCGTAAGGAGATTGAAGGAAGCCTCCAGATATATTTCAGGATATTTGCGGCAACGTCCCGGCACATCAAATCGTTCATGAAATACGAAGCCCGTCTGGCGGACTTGGGCGTCAAACTGCCTGACCTGATTAGAGAGAAAGTGAAGCTTTATTTGGGTGAGTCGAAGGGAGAATATTCCAGTTCGCCGTGAGAGGGAGCGGCGCCCTGAGTCAAAATATAAGGCGCATGTCATAGAATGAGATGATACGAAGGACATTGCAGGAAGCCGGTTCTTAACAGTTGGAGCCATGAGGTGAATGCTATGATACAAAACCTTTTACCGGGAATCCAGCATCTGCAGAACATACATCCACTGGTGGTCCATTTTCCGATTGCCTTTCTCGTCGGTTCCGCTTTGTTTTATCTGCTGGCACTATTAAACTCAAGGGAGACCATGGCAACCACGGCATTCTCCCTCCTTATGCTCGGCGCACTGGGGGCCGCCGCCGCAGTGGGCACCGGCATATATGCTGAGCCGGGTGTAATACTCGCCCCATCTGTGAGGGGACACCTGCTGGAGAAACACGAAGACTTCATGATATTGACCTTGTGCGTTAGCGCCGGCCTGGCTCTATGGGCAATTATCGCAAGACCATTCCCGCGAAAGGGCCGGGTACTATTCGTTCTCCTGCTATTTGCGCTCCTCGGAGTCATGTCCGTAGGCGCCGACTATGGGGCACGCATGGTCTACGACTACAATGCGGGAGGGAATGCCTGTCCGCAACCTATTGAATTCGTCAAGTAGCAATTCGTGCGGTCCAAATGGATATGATTCATGCCTTGCTTAAAGCGATATAAAGGTTATTAGAGGTATCATGTCTCAACATTCACCGGAAGTCTCCTGTTCCGCCCACGACCGGGACGCGCAAGATTTTGTCAGAACATTCCTCTTCGGAGATTCTAATGTTCACAAGGACGGCAAATGCGTGCGTGCGGGACTTTTCATGGACCAGCGTACTGAAGGATGGGTCGGGATACCTCACGGGGGAATCGGCATGGGTGCTATCATGGAGCTTGCCATGATGCTTGACAACTATCCGAAAAATGCAGGGTCTCTTTATCCAGTGTCAGTAGATTTTCGCATGGGAGGATCAAGTGCAAGGACCGGAGACAGGCTCATTGCCGAGGTCTCAGAGGGAGAGGGTGGAGCAGGAGGTATAATCTCCGTAGCACCGGATGCCCCTCGATATGTTTCGGCCTCGATCAGATACAGATGCGCTGGATCTCACAAGAAAGACCTTCTTGCATCATACATCCCGGACAGATTTTCAGATATTGAGAATAAGCTGACGCCGCTGCCATATTACAAGAATTGTTTCGTCTGCGGCGTAGAGCGCAGACACCCCGGGCTCAAAAGACGCTTCTATCTCTTGGACACCAAGCAGTCAGAAAAAATAGTCGTTTCCACCGTCGGCTTCGACTCCGGGGATGGCGAAGCCTTCTACCTCTTTCAAAGAAACAATATTATCCATCCCATAGCATTGCTGGCTCTCTCAGATGAAACGCTGGGATGGGCCGGATTTATGGCCTCGGGAAGCGGTGGATTAACTGTTCGCATCTCTTACACCCTTTATCGAGATATCCGCGTGGGGGAAAGGCTTGTTGTCTTCGGGCGCGGTGACAAAGTGAAGGGGGATATCGGATCCAGACTGCTGCTCTGGGCTTCCGGCGGCGCAGCTGTTGTAAATGAGGATGGTATTTTTGAGACTGTAATTGCAACATCGGGCCAATGGTTGGGGGTGCCGGAACTTACTCGACAGATGAAGATAGAACTCATGCCGAAGGAGCTTACTGAGCGTGCTTTCCGCTTTGCGGGTGAGCTGTGACCTTGCAACTGATTGTCCTGCCTCTGGCAAGAAGATAGACATAGAATCAGCCGTTTCCGTATCAAAAGATCGGGACATAACCGGATAAGCCTGTTGCCTCATAATAAAATGTTACCCAAGGGGGAGCGATAGGAGGTAACGTTGACTCATAAAGAATGTTACCCAAGTTTGATATGTGAGAAGATCAGTTTAAGTTTCTTTTCCATGGCCTTTCTTAACAGGAAAGGGTTGTTTTTTTCAAGTTGTTTGGAGAGGGACTGTTTTATGGAATCAGAGATATCCGGTGAAGCCATGATTCTCTGGCAAGGAGTTTTAGGGGAGTCATGGTGTTTGATGGTTTTAGATCCGGATCTTTTTTTGGCGATGAGTTTTACGGAAGGGCAGAAGAAGTTGTGAAAGAGTCGCCATTCACGGCGGTAGAGGTTGTTGAGGAGGGGAACGATTTGTGGTTGATCTAATCTTTCGTAACCCAGCCATTGTCTTACGTGAGTCCAGTTTTTCTGTTCGATGTGGGCGTTATCGTCTTTGTGATAGGCCCTGCTGCGGGTAAAACGTACGGGTTGATTTCTTTGGGAGAAGTGTCGGAAGAGATGGTAATTGAGGAACTCTGAGCCGTTATCGGAATCGAAGCCGAGGAGAGGGAATGGCAGGGATTTTTCAATATCTTTGATTTGTTCCAGCACCCCGGTTTCTCCTTTTCCCCAGATGGCGCGTTGTTCGGTCCATCCGGTGGCGATATCGACGGTGTCGATGGTATAGGCGAACATACCCGCCAGGGATTCACCACAATGGGCGACGGTATCGGCTTCGAGGAATCCCGGTTTTGATTCGTCCCATTGATTGGTTTGAATGGGTATTTGTTTTCTTAGAAGGGTTCCTGGTTTTGTTGTCGAGCGCCCGCGTTTTTTGTATTGGATTCGGGTGGGTGCAAGAAGCCGGTCTATGGCTGCTGGTGATATGCCCAGCAGGGCTTTCGTGACTTCTGGAGGAAGATTTCCGAACTGTTGATCATATCCGGGCAACCAGATCGGCAGGATGGCTTTCAGTCGTTTTGAGCAGGGAAGATTTGCCGCAAGCCAGATCCGTTTTAGCGGGTTGATGACCTCGTCCTTCCGGTAAACGGGCTTTGGATCTCGTCTCTTTGGTTTGGGCTTCGTAAAGCGTTTGAATCTCTTGAGAGCTCTTATGGCATGGTTGCGGTGACATCCGCAGGTGGCACAGAATTCATCCAGGATGGCGGTTTTTTCATGACGGGTGGCATTTTTATACCGCAAATGGACTGCCTCCCGATACTC
>PLMX01000219.1 GCA_003142635.1 Syntrophaceae bacterium
CAAATTGTTATAACTCAACTTTAGCTGTACCATACTGACTAAAGACCATTGTAGGGTACAATATTTAAAAAAATTGTATTCTATTATTTACGCAAAGTCAAGGCATATCTTATTTTATTTCAATAATTTATTCACAAACCAATAAGATGGTCACCAGTCTGCAATGATGCGTAACCGATATAAAAATATACAATGGCACAAACTGATGGAAGCTGTCTCGGACAGAATTGCGGATCAACTTCTGCATATTCATAATCATAGTATTAGTCTACTGCTATACATATATTAAACCGTTATGGGACCCAACTGGTTCATTAATAATCAGAAGCTGAAATTTTTGCCTGGTGACAGCGTGATGGTGAGGGGGAAGAAATTAGGTTCCTCGCTCATAGCTATAGAAGTCAGCAAGGGCGAATGGACCATGAAACTTCGTAATGAAGATGATGGCCAGCCAAGCTGGGAATGCTGTTTCCCCGGACAAGGTAACTTGTAGTAGGAAACCGGCGACCCACCCAATTTTTTTAGCTGGTTTTAAAAATTTACCCTTGCGGAATAAAGCCGTTCCATCGAACTTTCACGCCGGAAACCCGGGTTCGAATCCCGGCGGGGACGCCAGATACGTTGGGGAGTTAGGAGTTATCCTGATTCCCTTTTTTTTATGCGCGGCACTTTTTGTGGACTTCAACCAGTAATAAACACAGTTATGTCTATATGAGTCCTCATCAAGCCTTTAATTACAAAACACCGTTGCAATTTCTCGGACACAATGGCATTGTTCATTATAGTTATCCATCGGATCCGTCTCACATGCAGCGAATAGGTACACCCCTTGGCGCATAGCGCCTAAGAGTGCCATTCTATGGGTGAGTGAGGTGCGCCTTAGGAGTTCATAATGAAAACAGCTTCAAAGATTCTAATGATAGTTTTGCTGTTGCTTGGCCTTTCGTTGCCATTGGCATACAAGGCGCACGCGATGGCCCAGATTTCTCTTCAAAACAACACCGACCTCTGGCTGAACCTCTACATTGACGGTAATTTTGGCTGCGGCCCGGTGATGCCGAGCGGATTTTGTGTTTCGAGCGTCAAACCGGGAAGCCACTTATTGGAAGCGAGAAAGAGGAACGATGTCATATCGTCCGAGACTGGCGTTAACATTGGAGATGGAACGTCCCCGACTTGGACGGTGACCATTAAAGACCCCAATCAGGAACTCATCAAGAAGATAGATGGAGCGAGATATGTCAGTCACAGGTCATATCATGGAGATAGATATGCCTCGGAAGCAGAGCTCGACCTCACTATCAGTGGAACCACGCTTATCTGGAGGTTTCGTTTTACATGGGCCTCACCTGAGGTCCAAATGCCTCGCCCAATCGGGACATGGAAGGAATTTGACCGGATGCAAATTATCGGACGCGAAGCTACCAGTAGCACATCCGGACATAGCAAATTTACTATCAGCGAAGACGGCAGCAGCATAACCGAGAATGGTACAGACGGCACCTTCACGTACTCCCGTCAGTAAAGGTATACGGAAAAAGATGAGAACGAAAACGAAAGGCATCGGCGCGTTATTTAAATCGTTATGCCCATTGGCTTAATCGATCGAGATCAGTAGCAGCGTCTTGAACCGAGGGAGCCTTCGATTTCGGAAAGCGTTTTGAGTTTCTCCACGACTTCTACGAAAGAAGACGCGGCGTATTCTATTTCATCCGGTGTATTTATTATCCCGAGGCTAAATCTTACTGTTCCCTGCGCCGTTTCCTTGGGTATCTCCATGGCCGAGAGGACATGTGAGATTTCAACTGAGTGAGATGTGCAGGCAGAGCCGGCGGAGACGGCAATGCCCCTCGTGTCAAGGTCGCGGACAATTGTCTCAGCCATGATCGCAGGAACGGATACGCTGAGGCAGTTGGGCAATCTTGAGAGAGGATGACCGTTTATCACGAGACCCGGTACAGCGGCTGAAATACGCTTCTCGAGTGCATCGCGCATTTTTCTGATTTCATCCATGCGTACCGCAACAGTTTCCTTTGCGAGCTCACATGCCTTCCCCAATCCTGCGATGTATGCGACATTCTCTGTGCCGCTCCTCATGTCCCCCTCCTGTCCCCCGCCGTGGAGAATGGGATCAATCTTGATCCCCGCCCTGATGTACAGGACCCCGATGCCTTTCGGGCCATGGAATTTGTGCGCGGAAATGGAAAGGAGATCGATGGACATCTCTTTAACATCGAGATGCACCTTTCCCGCTGACTGCACGGCATCCGTGTGAAAGGGGATGCCTCTTTCAGCGGCGATCCTTCCTATCTCGGAGACAGGCTCGATGGTCCCCACTTCGTTATTCGCGTGCATGACGCTTATGAGGATGGTTTTATCCGTCAATGCTTTCCTGACGTCTTCCGGATTCACAATGCCGTGCCGGTCAACAGGGAGATAGGTTACGCTGATGCCGTTTCTTTCGAGATACTGACAGGTCTTGAGGACGGCGTGGTGCTCGATTGCGGAGGTGACGATATGATTGCCGCGATCTTTGCGGGCGCGGGCGATACCCTGGATGGCGAGATTGTTTGCCTCTGTCCCGCCGCTCGTAAACACGATCTCCGAGGCATTGGCGCCGATGAGGTCTGCCACTTTGCCCCTCGCTTTTTCCACGGCCTCCCTGGCCTTTTTGCCCAGGGCGTGAGCGCTCGAGGGATTGCCGAAGGAATGCCGCAGGAACGGCAGCATGGCTTTGAGGACATCCGGATGCAGCGGCGCGGTCGCGCAATGGTCAAGATAAACGGTCTTCATGCAAATTCCTTTAGAGTGTTTCCGTCAGGTGCAGATACTGCGTCTTAAATCTTCCTGCCGATAGTAAAACCTTCTTCAATCGCTTCTTTTATCATACGGGGGTTGGCGCAATCGCCGATTGTGTATACTTCGGCAATCTTCGCCCTGGTCTTTTCATCGAAGGTGGGGTTTGACTTAAAGCCCACGGCGAGCACCACCGTATCTCCTTTAAAGAAACCGGCGACCCCCTTCTGCTCTATCTTTACACCCTCTTTCGTTATCTCCTGCACGATGGTGTTAGCTTCCATTTTGATTCCCGCTTTCTTTAATCTCGCGAGAAAGAAAGGCCTGTATGTGGGAGATACATTGTCCGCCATGCGGCTCAACATCTCTATAACGGTGACCTGGGTGACACCTTTTGCGCGTTCGAGGAGAAATTCCGCCGTCTCGCAGCCGACCATGCCGCCTCCGACAATGAGGACACTACCGCCGCTCACGGTCTTGGCGCCGGTCAATACGTCTTCCGCCAACACCACATGTGGACCAGCCACACCGGGTATATTCGGAATGAGCGACGAGGAGCCGGTAGCCATTATCAGGACGTCGGGCTTTTCTCTTTCTACTGTGGCAGGTGTTACATCGCTTCTCAGTCTGATTTCCACGCCGGCCTTCCGCACGCGGGCTGCGAGGCTCGTGACCAGGGACTGAATTTCGTTCTTGTAAGGCGGTATGGAGGCGATGAGAAGTTTCCCCCCCAACTCGTTTCCTCTATCGTAGAGCGTGACCTTGTGGCCTCTTGCTGCGGCCGTCATCGCCGCTTCCATGCCGCCGGGGCCGCCGCCGATCACGAATACCTTCTTGGATTTTTTTGCGGGTTCGATTGCGAATTCCCCTTCTTTTCCCGCGAGAGGATTGACCGAGCAACTGGTAGATACCGCCGTCCCCCAGTCTCTATATGTTGCCAGTATCTCCGTGAGGCAATTGGAGCATGCTAAGCAGGGAACAATCTCCTCGAATCTTCCTTCCCGCGCCTTGTTGGGAAGTTCCGGATCGGCCAGCAGCGCCCGGGCCATGCCGGTCATGTCAGCCTTGCCCTCGGCAATCGCTTTCTCGGCAACGACGGGGTCGTTTATGCGATTGGCCGCGATGACGGGAATGCCGACCCAGCCTTTGATCTTCTCTGCAAGATGCAGGAAGGCTCCTTTCGGGAGCACTGCCTGGACGGTGGGCACGGGTGATTCATGCCAGCCTGTGTAAACGTTAATCATCTGGATGCCGGCCTTTTCGAGGATGCGCGCCACTTCCTTCGAATCCTCGATGGTGTGCCCTCCCTCCATCTGCTCTGCGACGTTGAGACGGCAGCCGATGGGGAAGTCTCTGCCCACTTCCTTTCTCATGCTCGCGATAACTTCGAGGATGATCCTCATCCGGTTTTCCAGACTGCCGCCGTATTCGTCCACGCGTTTATTAGTGATGGGAGAGAGAAAGCGGTTCAAGAGATAGCCTCCGCCTACGAGCACCTCGACCGCGTCACAGCCGCCCTCACGGGACCTGCGGGCAGCCTGTCCGTATTCTCTGACAAGATATTGTATCTCAGGAACGGTAAGAGGCCTCGCTGTTGTGCGCGTCATCTGGTTTAACACTGCTGACGGGCCGACCACCTCGGCAATCCCATCCTTGAACATTACATGATACGAGGTGATGAGCTGCGCGGCGATCTTCGCCCCGTGCGCGTGCACTGCGTCTGTGAGCTTGCGTACGCCGGGAAGAAAGCGGTCATCGTATAAGCCGGGCTCTAAGGGCGATCCTGCATGAACCGGCGAGAAGGGAACGATGATAAGCCCGACTCCTCCCTTTGCCCTCGCCGCAAAAAAAGTGATGAGGCGATCGCCGATTGTCTCATCAAGCTCGCAGTAGCCCGTGGTGAGCGGCAGCATGACGATCCTGTTTTTTACTTTCATTGTGCCGATGTCGATGGGGTTGAATAAATGCTCAAACTGTTGCATTACGAAAACTCCTCAGCGGTATTTGGATACTTAAGATTATGTGGCTATTTTCGTACTACGGGTTAAAAACCGTTCGCAAGTATAAACACTGGACTCCCGCCTCCGCGGGAGTGACACATACTTATCTGTCATTTCGAGCCGTGCGAGAAATCCTTTAATAATTGACCTTGTCTATTCCCTTAAGGCCCAGGATGTGGCGGGCCTCGTCCGGTGTCGCCGGATCGATGCCAAGCTCGCGCGCCATGCGCACCATCTTGGCAACCTGTTCGGCATTGCTCTTCGCCATCTTGCCGCGGTCCAGGTAGAGGTTATCCTCCAGCCCCACCCGGCAATTCCCTCCGATGAGGAGGGACTGGGTGCAGATGGGAAACTGTGCCCGGCCGGCGACACAGACGGAAAATTCGAAATCGCCGATCTGCTTCTTTGCATAATCCACAAGGAACATGAGATTTTCCGAACTCGGCGTAATGCCGCCGAGGACGCCCATGACGAACTGGATGTAGACGGGCTTTTTGACATATCCCGCCTGGATCATGAAAGCGACGTTGTTTACCATGCCGGAATCATATATCTCGAATTCCGGTTTCGTTCCGTGCTCGGCGAAAATTGCGCAGTATTCCTTCATGGACTTGAAGGTGTTCGGGAAAATAAAATCTTCGGACATGCCCAGGTACTGCTTCTCCCAGGGGAATTTGAATTCCTTAAATCTCGGGATTGCAGGGAACAGGGCGAAATTGATCGACCCGGCATTGAAAGACGCCAGTTCCGGTTTATACAAGGTAACGGGCGCCACACGCTGTTCGACGGACATGCCCATACCTCCGCCGGTTGTGATGCAGACGACGATGTTGCACCGGCTCTTGATGCTGGTGATGATCTGTTTCATCAGTTCGAGGTCCGGCACAGGCATGCCGTTCTCCGGGTTGCGCGCGTGGACATGGCACACGGCTGCGCCTGCCTCATAGGCCCGCACGGCCTCGTCTGCGATCTGCTGAGGAGTGATGGGTAAATATTCCGACATCGTCGGGGTGTGAATACTGCCGGTAATGGCCGCGGTGATAACAGCTTTCTCTTTCATCTCTATCTGCTCCTTTTTTAATTGTCATTTTTGACTGGACAAGATTCCCGCTAATCTTTCTGCCGCTTTTCTGTCGCGCTTGAAATCCGTCATCAGGCGAAAATTCAATCGCTGCGTCGCCGGAGGCCCGGCCGCAATCACGGAAAGGATGGTCGTCGGCGCAGAAAGTCCCGACAAAGACTCGCACAGCCGCGCCATCTTCAAACGGTCATGGACATCCACGCCTTCCCTCCCTTTATGGTATTTGGCCAGGAGCTCTCCCACCTTCGGTATCTTGAGATCCCGGCTGCTGGGTCTGGTAATTAGGATGCCGCCGCCGATATCGGCGAGCGTCTGCCCCGCGCGCAGTATGGCGTCGTTCATATATATCTTTGCCGCATTTATGGAGAGGGTCTCGGGCAGCATCACGCCGGAGTCCGTGGCCGTGGCCAAAGCGGCGGAGCCTGCCACAAGGCCGTAGAGAGTTTCTGCATCTACGCTCATGTTGATGAGTTTGTCTTGCACGTGCGTCTTGCCGGCGACGCCGTTGTAATCGGCCATCGCCGCTCCCGCTCCGATGGATAGATCGATGTAACCGCACCGGCAGGCGGAGGAGGCGAAACGCTGGAAATCTGAGAAGCGATGAACAAGGCTCGCAGTCGCCTTCCATTCGCCGCAGAGGAAAACCCGTTCCCAGGGGACAAAGACGTTATCAAAGAGGATGTGGGCGCTCTGATGCATGCCGAATGCCGCATTGCCGATATCTTCAGTCTCCATCGCAATGAACTTTGCGTTGGAACACGCGGAATCGTTCACATGGATCACGCCTTTCGCGTCTCCCGGAACGGAAAAGGCGACGGCGTAAGCCTCATCGTTTGGGCCAAGGGCCGTCGTCGGCACCACGAGCCGTTCATGGGCAATGGGCGCGCCGGACTGCTGGAGTTTTGCCCCGTTGACGATGATGCCGTCCGGGGTGCGCTCGACAATCCTGACATAAAGGTCGGGATCAGCCTGACGGTGCGGCGGGAGCGATCGGTCTCCCTTGGCGTCAGTGATGTTGCCGGAGACCGTCAGGTCATTTTCCTGGCACATGGTCATGTATTTATTGAATCTCTCATGATAGTTCGTCTGTCCCTTGCTCGCTTTATCCACGTCGTGCGTCACCGACCAGAGCGCATTAATGACGGCGCCGGCTACGCAGCGTCCGCCGAAGCAGCCGCCTGTGTAGCGCATCATGGTGCGCTGCAGTTTCATCCGGGCCATAAGATCGTCCTGCGATTTGACGATTTTGAGAAAGCGGCTGATCTTTCCGCCCGTGAGATCGCTTTCGGCTGTGATCAACCGGTGCAGTTCCGGATTCAGCTCGGGATCACTGGCAAGGTCATAGGTTGCCTTAAGGGCATTCACCGCCGGTTTCATAACCGGATGGGAAGCAAAATCGGCAACCTCCTCGCCGTCGATGTAGAGGACAGTCTTCATCGCCCTTAATGTTTTCAGGTACTCTTTTCCGTTCATCATCGTCTCGTCACTCCTTAGACTCCGAACAGGCGCCTATGCATTACCAGCCCTTAATCCACATTTCATCGTCTTCGTAGACCTTCTCGTCGTCCTTGTCGCCGTCCTCAGCATCGATCTCGATCATCCGGCCGGGATTGGCGTCTTTGAGGATCTCCCGATAGAATTCATGCTGGATGAGAAGGTTCATGATGTCGTTTGTCCCCGTCCATATCTGGATGAGACGGGCATCCCGCACCATCTTCTCAATGGGGAAGACGCTCGTGTAGCTGATCCCCCCGACGATCTGCATGGCCAGATTGCAGACATTCCAGGCCGTATCCGTGGCGCATTTTTTTGCTTCGCTCACCATCCTCCGTGCGGTGGGCAGGCCAGCATCGACACTCTTGGCCGCCGCGATAGTAAGGGCGCGGGCCGCATCCAGTTGCGTGATGGCATCGGCTACTTTGAAACTGACGCCCTGGAAATTTCTGATCTTCTGGCCGAAGGCCTTCCTGCGGTCGCTGTATCGAACAGCCACTTCGAGGGCGCCGCGTCCCATTCCGAGCGAGGCGCCGGCCGAGGTCATGCGTTCGGGGACCATCATCGTGTTGAAGATATTTGCGCCTTCGTTGAGCCCCCCAATCAGGTTGGAAGCTGGGACCTTGACATCCTTGAAAAGGAGGCGTCCTGTGCCGCCGCCCCTCGTACCGAGGAGCTTATAAAGGTATTTAGCCTCCACGCCCTCCCGATCTTTTTCAATAAGGATAAGGCTGATCCTCTCATGAGGCTTGCCCTGCGGGTTGGTGTTGCAGTAGACGATAAAAAAGTCGGCGCCGTCCGCGGCAACAACGAAACGCTTCTGTCCCTTGATGGTAAAATATCCGTCCTTCAATTCCGCGCGGGTCGTAGCTCCGAAAAAGTCCGACCCGCCGCGCGGCTCCGTGAGGGCCTCGGCGGATACCAGATCTCCCCTCAGCATCGGTCTGAGAAACTTTTCCTTCTGTTCCTCAGTTCCATAGACATTCAAGGCCTCACCCACGATCGAGGGCATGGCGAAGGCGCAGCCGAGGGCGGTGCCGAGAACGCCGATTTCCTCGAGTGCGGCTATCTCGCCCGTCCAGGACATGCCGCGGCCGCCGTACTTCCTGGGAAATCTCAAACCGAGGAGATTCCTATTGCCCAAATCTTTGACATACTCCCGCGGGTAGCGAATCTCATCCCGGTCCATTTTTTTGAGAAGATCGGGTGACACGTTTTTCTTGACGAAATCCCGGACCTCTTGTTTCAAGGCCATTTCTTCCTTGGTTAAGAATACATCCTGAAGCATAGCAATTCTCCTTTCGTTAAATATGATACACCTGTAAAGAGTTCGTTTTCACACCTGCCTGCGTGTGCGGACTGCAACGGGGCAGGTGTCCTGTATAATTGGCCATGTAGAGCCAGAATTTAATTTTTTAAGACTCCGATATGGCAGAAAAATTACATTTTCTTCTGCGTTCGCAAGAATTAGGATTTGACACAGCCTGCGAGATGATATAGTTTTCTTCCAGATGATCTGAGGTTTCATAAATTTCAAGGGACGATCATGAAGTTTGACGACAGAGGAGATTTTGTGATTCTTCCCCTCAATTAAGGCGGACCGGAGGATATTATCCGGGTTCGCTACTGCTGCCGACCGCGTTCTCACCCTGCGATAAGCAAGGCATAATAGAAGCAAAATATTACAGAAACGGCTTGACAATTTGCCGCGTATATACTATCAAGAAACGCACGGTAAGTAAATGTTACTTACCGTCTGATTCTTAAGTATCTCGTCTCGATACGGGATGATTGCTCGTTAACAACCCTTAACACATCGCCTGAGATCTATACTTCAGTTTGTTTTGAAAGTCAAACCGTGGCGTCTAATTATCAGAAATTTCCGAATAAGAATTCCCGTTCTGTTCATTATGGCCATAAATTATTGGTGAATATCAAAGTGTTGGACCGGCACAGGCGCATCGGTGCGCGGCTTGCTGTCGCTAATATGTGAAATGGCTGAAGATAATTTCATTGCCGATATCTAATCTTTAATCGAAAAAGGAGAGGATGAGAATGGATTTCAATCTGAGTGATGAACATCGGATGTTGAGAGACAGCATTGCCAATTTTGCGGAGAAGGAATTGAAACCCATTGCCGAAGAGATCGACCGTGAAGACCACTGGCCGGAAGGGCTCTGGCAGAAACTAGCCGATTTGGGAATCATGGGAATTACCGTAGACCCTCTCTATGGAGGGGCGGGCGCTGATATTCTGTCGGCCGCTTTGGTCTGTGAAGAACTGGCGAAGGCATCCGCAGCGGTAGCGCTGTCCTGGGGGGCGCATGCGAACCTGTGCTGCAATAACCTCAACAGTCATGCCAGCGACGCGCAAAAGAGAAAGTACCTGCCTCCCCTTTGTACGGGCCAGCACATCGGCGCTCTCGGACTGACGGAGCCCAATGCCGGCTCCGACGCGGTGAATATTCAGACGACGGCGAAACGAAATGGGGATCATTACGTAGTGAACGGAACCAAGATGTTCATCACCAACGGACCCATCGCTGACACCATCGTGCTCTATACGAAGACGGATAAAGGGTCCGGCGCCAAGGGGATTACCGCATTTATCCTCGATACGAAATTTCCCGGATTTTCCGTCTCCAAGAAATTGAACAAAGTCGGCAATCGGGGATCGGCGACGGGCGAGCTGATACTTCAGGACTGCATGATCCCTGCGGAAAATATCATCGGCCAGGAGAACAAGGGCATCGCGGTGATGATGGGGGGATTGGATGTAGAGCGGGCATTTTTCGGGACCTACGCACTGGGTATCGCTGAGGCCGCCTTCGCCGAATCGATTAAGTATGCGAAGGAGAGGGTGCAGTTCGGAAAACCGATCGCGTCGTTCCAGATGATACAGCAGAAGCTCGCGGACATGTATACGGGGATCGAGGCCGCGCGCCTGCTCTGCTATAAGGCGGCGATTCTCGCCGATGCGGCGAAGAAGGGCGGAAAGGGAACGGAAGTCCATCAGATTTCCGCCGCCGCCATCCTGTATACGGCTGAGATGGCCTGCAGGGTCTGTGAAGAGGCCGTTCAGATTCACGGAGGATACGGGTATTGCCTCGAGTATCCGGTGCAGCGGTTCTGGCGTGATGCAAAGCTCGGGACCATCGGGGCGGGCACATCCGAGATCAGAAGACTGATCGTGGCGCGGGAAATTCTGGGCATGTGAGGCCGGCCGTTTATAATAGTTTCAAGGAGGGAACAGGGAGGTGCGTCCGTGGAGAAAAATTATTTTGAGGACTACACAGTAGGTGAGGAATTTGTATCACCGGGAAGGACGATCACAGAAACGGACATCGTCTTGTTTTCGGCCTTCACCGGGGACTGGCATCCCCTGCACACCGATGTGGAATACGCTGCAAAGACGCCCTTCAAGGGGAGGATCGCCCACGGCATGCTGGGGCTCGTCGTCGGTATGGCCTTGCCGTTCCGCCTGGGGCCTCATGTAGTTCTCCCCAAGAGCTTTATCGCATTTTACGGCATGGAGAACGTACGGTTTACGGGCCCTGTGAAGATCGGGGATACCATTCGTTGCGAGGTGAAGATAAAGAGTCTCACGGCGAAAGATGCAAAGCGGGGGATCGTCGAGGCGGAGAACATAATCAAGAATCAACGCAACGAGGATGTTATTGTTTATATGACTAAGATCCTTGTTGGAAGGAAATCATAAAATAGAGAGAAAGGATATGAAGGTATGGCGAAACAAGTTGCTATTGTAGCGGTTGCGCAGAATGCCGGAGCCGAATCGAAAGACAACTTCTATGACCAGGCCTACGCCGTCACGAAGGAGGTCTTGGATAAGGCGGGAATGACGAGGGACGATATCGGCACTGTCATCAGTGCGTCGTCCGACGTCTTTCACGGCGGCATCTCCTGCGCCAATTCTTACTATTGGGAAACAACGGGCGCCTTCCTGAAGAACGCCTCACGTCAGGATGGAGAATCCCTTTTCGCCCTGTTTTACGGCGCGATGCGGATCATGACCGGGCATTATGATACGGCCCTAGTCATCGGCCTGTGCAAGGGATCTGAAAACCCTCCCAACGATACATGCACGCTCATGTATGCCGATCCCTTTTATCAAAGAGGTGTCGGATTGACGGAGACGATGGCGGCGGCCTTGCAGATGAGGCTATACATGGAACGATACGGCATCACGGAAGAGCAGTGCGCCAAGGTGGCAGTGAAGAATCTCGGAAACGGCCTCCGAAACCCATACGCGCATAAAAAAGGGCGCTACACAGTCGATGACATTCTCGGGTCGGAAAGGCTGATCGATCCTTTGACTGCCCTCCAGGTAGCGCCGAAATCTGAAGGAATGGTAGCGCTCATTCTCGCCTCGGCGAAAAAGGCGAAAGAAATAGCCGACAAACCCGTATGGATCAATGGTTTCGGAAGCTCTCTCGATAATTATTATGTCGGTGACCGCGACCTATTGAACGGTCAATTGAAGAATGCAGCAGACAGGGCCTACAAGATGGCCGGGATTACCGATCCGGAGAAAAAGATCGACGTGGCGGAAATCACGGAGCCTTACGCCTTCCAGGAACTGATGTGGTACGAAGGGTTGGGATTTTGCAAAGAAGGAGAGGGCGGTCGTCTAATGGACAGCGGCTTCACCGAGATGAATGGACGGATACCAGTCAATCCCTCCGGCGGCGTCCTGGCCAACAATCCCTACGTGTCGAGAGGACTCCAGCGCGTCGTGGAGGCTGTTCTACAAATCAGAGGCGAGGCCGGAGAGAAGCAGGTTCCCAAGACTGTAAAGACGGCCTTAGCGCACGGTACTCATGGCTATGCCGGCCAGTGTCACGCCGTGGCCATTTTGGGCAGATAGGGGGTGGAGCATATGGGACGACCAGTAGCCATAATAGGTGTAGGACAGACGAAACACGGAAGAAGAATGGATGTCAGTTATCCGGATCTCGTGAGAGAAGCCGTCGTGGCTGTGTTTAATGAAACGGGACTGACGCCAAATGATATAGACGGAGTTGTATCCGGCACCATGCCTTCCATGATGGAGGGGATTGCGCTGACCCATTTCTATTT
Source organism: Syntrophaceae bacterium (assembly GCA_003142635.1). Lineage (GTDB taxonomy): Bacteria > Desulfobacterota > Syntrophia > Syntrophales > UBA2185 > Fen-1135. The sequence goes on from PLMX01000219.1 coordinate 12,468, forward strand.
TGCCGATGCGATGCAGGCTGCAGGAAAGCCGATCATGAAGACAGAGACCTGCGGATCGACAGGCGTCTCCATTGCCCATACGGCCTATTACTGGGTCGCATCGGGCATGGCCGACCTTGTTCTGGCCGTGGGTCATGAAAAAATGAACGAGGGAAACAGCCAGGCAACCATGACGACGGTGGCCGAGCCATTCTATCAGAGGTATTTTATATCGGGCGCGCCAGGCGTCTTTTCCATGCAGTCTCAGATGTGGATGGACCGCTATAATATACCGGAAGAGAAAATACGAGACGCCGCCGCCTTCATATCCGTTACGCATCATGACGACGCCTTTGACAATCCTTATGCCCACATCAAGATGAAGGTCACCATGGACGAGGTGAAGAATGCGCGGATCATTACCTATCCGGTTCGCCTCCTCGATGTATGTCCGAACTCGGACGGCGCCTGCGCGGTCATCTTTGCTTCCAAGGATATGGTGAAGAAACTCGGGCGAAAACCGGCATGGGTCAAGGGCGTCGGCTACCGGGGTGAAGAGTATTTCTTCGGCGACAGTGATAAGGTGGTCTGGGAAAGCGCAATCCAGGCGGCAAAGCAGGCTTACGATCAGGCAGGAATAAAGGACCCACGTAAGGAACTGGATGTGGCAGAGGTCTACAATCCATTCACCTTCCAGGAGATGCTCTTTTACGAATGCTTCGGGTTTTGCGAACCGGGAGAATCCCCGGACATGGTCTTGAAAGGGACCTTTACGAGAAAAGGGGAACTCCCCTGCGATCCTTCCGGCGGTACCTTGTGCACGAACCCCATTGGGGCGACGGGTCTCATCCGGGTTGCCGAGGCGGCCCTGCAGGTGATGGGCAAGGCCGGCGATCATCAGGTACCCAAGGCGAAATTGGCGCTCTCCCATGCGATGGGCGGCGTGGATCAATTCAACGGCATTATGATTCTCGGATCAAAGCTATAGGAAATATGGAGGAAGATATGGAAGCGAAAGAATACAAAACAATCAAAACAGAAATCCGTTTGCCATATGAGCTCGCGTACGGCGCCACGTGGACACGCTTTTTCGAAGGTCTCAAGAATAAAACGATCTTTGGAACGAAATGCACGAAGTGTGGACGTATCCTCGTTCCGGCGCGCAGTTTTTGCCCGCGCTGCTTTGTCGATACGGATGAGTGGGTGGAGGTATCCCAGGTAGGCACTTTGATTGCCTGGTGTTACACGAATTATAAATACTTCGGGATGCCTACGGAGCCTCCCTTTATCGGGTCGCTCATCAGGCTGAACGGAACGGACGTAAATTTTCTCCATCTCATGGGAGGTTTCGATCTCAACAATTTCGATGAGGTGAAGAAAATAATAAAGAGCGGGATGAAGGTGGAGGCGGTCTGGAGCGACGACAGAAAAGGACACATCATGGATATCAAGTACTTCAGGCCTCTGTAGTGAAGACGGTCTTTTGTCCTTTTTTAGGCAACAACATGTAGATGCATGAAGAAAAATCGTAAGAAAGGTAGTGATTGTGCAAAGGTCGGTCAGAGACGGCAGAAGAGGATAAGAGAAAACCTTACGGAAATGGAATCATAGAGAAAAAAGGGGGAATACTATGAGTTGGCAAGACTATTATAAGGGTCACGTAATGTCGGCGCAGGATGCCGCGAAGATCCTTCAGTCGGGAGATTGTTTCTGGTTCCCGCTGCTGATGGGACAGCCGTCCATGCTCATTCCGGACGCCATTGCAGACAGAAAAGATGAACTCAAAGATGTGGAGTGGATCACATGCCTGACCCTGAGACCATATAAACTTTTTAAACCGGAATACAGGGATACATTCACATTTCTCAGCGGATTTTACAGCACCCCGCATATGCAGCAGATGGCCGCCTCGGAATGGGCGAACTTTATTCCATACCAGAGTTCCGATGCCGGGCGAAAATACGAGCACAGAAAACGCATCTACAAACGACGGACCGGCATCGTCACCCAGGTCACCCCACCGGATGAACACGGATACGTCAATCTTGGCCTGGACACCTTCTATACAGAAGCTGTTATGGACCAGAGCGAGTGGATAATTGCCGAAGTAAATCCGAATATGCCGAGAACTTACGGCCAGACGAACTTCCACGTCTCAAGGTTCACCGCTTTTGTCGAAAACCCCAACCCCATTATCGCCGTTCCTACGCCTCCGGCGACCGACCTCGAGATTAAGATGGCCGAAAACGTGGTGGCTCTCCTGAAGGATAGGGACTGCATCCAGGTGGGCATCGGCGCAGTTCCGGCCATGATCAGCAAGCTTCTTGAGAATTCGGGCCTCAAAGACCTGGGCATCCATACGGAGATGATGCCGGCCGGGACCCACAAGCTTGTTGAGAAGGGCGTTGTCACCTGCAAGTACAAGAAGGTCAATCCCGGCAAGATCGTTCTGGCCTTTACCCTCGGCGATAAGGAACTCTATGACTGGATAGGGAACAACCCCATGTGCGAGTTCCGTCCGACCTCCTATGCCAATTACATCCCCGTGATCGCACAGGAGGATAACATCGTGGCCATCAACGGGTCCATCGAGGTGGATCTCACCGGTCAGGTCGTCTCGGAGTCCGTCGGCAATATCATTAGATCGGGGACCGGCGGCCAGCTCGACTTCGTCATCGGCGCCTTCTGGTCCAAGGGCGGCCGTGCGATCAATCTGGTGCCCGCCACAACGATGAACGACACCGTATCACGCATCGTCCCCTACATTGCACAGGGGGCGCGCGTGACGGTGCCGAGACATTACACAGGCTATGTGGTCACGGAATACGGCGCCGCGGATCTGTACGGAAGGTCAGAGCCGGAACGGGCCGTGGAGCTGATCAAGATCGCCCACCCGAAATTCCGGGAAGAGCTGGAAAAGGCGGGCCGCGAGCGGGGATTGATAAAGAAAAAGATTTTTTAGTTTTTAAAAAAGGGAAAAAGAGAGGCATCCAACCGCGGATGCCTCTTGCCATTTTATCTTCAACTCATGGAGTCCAGGGGCGGAGGGAGGATATATGCATCTGGAATTTACGGAAGAACAAAAAATGCTTCGCGCGAGCGTTAAGACGTTCGCGGAAAAAGAAGTGGCGCCCCTCGCTTATGAAATAGATCGGGATGAAAGATTCCCCACCGAAAGCTTCAAGAGACTGGCGGAGATGGGTTTGTTGGGCGTTACCGTTCCCGCCGAATATGGCGGCGCAGGAGCCGGCTATACGGAGATGTGCATTATCGGCGAAGAGCTCGGTGTGGTATGCTGCTCCACTTCCGCGACCTGGGGGGCTCACTCGGATTTGTGCGTCGATAATATCCGCCGTAACGCCAACGAAGCCCAGAAGAAAAAATATCTGCCGCCCCTGTGTGAGGGAAGCAGGATTGGCGGTCTCGCCATGACGGAGCCGTCTTCCGGATCCGATGTCCTCTCCATGAAGTTGCGGGCGGAGAGAAAAGGCGATTCTTTCATCTTGAATGGATCGAAGATTTTCATCAGCAACGGTCCGGTGGGAGATGTCTTTGTCATTTACGCAAAAACAGCTCCGGAGAAGGGGGCGCATGGCGTCTCAGCATTTATTGTAGAGAAGGAATTTCCGGGTTTTTCGCGGGGGAAGAAATTTGAGAAGATGGGATGGCGCGGTTCGCCGACGGGTGAGCTAGTTTTCGAAGATTGCCGCGTCCCGGCGGAAAATTTGTTGGGAGAGGAGAATAAAGGTGTTGACGTTCTCATGAGTGGACTCAACACGGAAAGGATCCTCCTTGGCGCCCTGTCCCTGGGTATCTCCCGTGGGGCTTTCGAATGCGCCCTCAAGTATGCGAAGGAGAGGGTCCAGTTTGGAAAACCCATCGCCGCCTTTCAGCTGATCCAGGGCAAACTTGCCGATATGTCGATGGAAATTGAACTCTCCAGGCTGATTACATACCAGGGCGCCGCGATGGCGGATCGGGGTCTCCAGCGTGAGCTGAACCTGGTTGCGGCTTATGCGAAACTCTTTACGTCTGAAGTTGCCATGAGGGTCACGACGGAGGCGGTGCAGATTTTAGGCGGCTACGGGTATATGAAGGAATTTCCTGTGGAGCGGATGATGCGGGATGCTAAATTGCAGACCATCGGCGGAGGGACGTCGGAGATTCAACGGCTCATCATAGCGAGAGAGATATTGAGTTCAAAGTAGACGGGAAGGCCATGGCTAAGATTCTTGCGTTCCGAAGACCGGAAGAGAATTGTACAAACTGCTGGTATCACAGACCCCATCGCAGTAATCATAAAGATCAAGCCGTCTCTCCTGTCGGATATTGCCGGCATCCTGATCGTGCGAAGAATTCCGATCCCGCGCATCCCGCGAGAAAAGAGCTGCTTCTGCCATGCGACCCCGGCAACTGGTGTTCCAAATACGTCAATGCGGATTCATCCGCGATGAAAAAATTGCAGTTCGTGTCGGGGATAAAGTTCGTCCTCATGTGCACGCAGCAGCGCCTGAAAAGCCATGCTGAGCCATTAGAGAAGGCGGAAGAGTATAGAGAGCTGGTGGACCAATTCTACATGGAATACAAGAAGCTCATGACAATCAATCAGTACAAAGCCGCAAAAAGAGACCAGAAACATCTTATTGCCTTGATTGAAGAGGCTCTCGAATATTATAAAAAAGAGACCAAGAACCGAAAGCCTTAAAAAGCATTGCCGTCAAAGCAGCCAAGATGCGCACTCCATAGCGCGGTCATTTCCCCTTGACACACAACCCACTTTTCCGTAGACTTCCCAAAAGTGCAAGAAGAGTTCCTGTCAGAGATAAATCGTTGAGCTTCGTTTGGATGTGAGAATGTCTGAAAGATATCTTTTCGTATCCGCGAAAGCGAGGATAAAAAGATGTCCCCTTTTTTAAGCAAATTTTTCTCGAAGCTATCCGGAAACAAATCTCCCAAAAGCATGAGTCCGGAAAAGAAAATGATGATGGACGGGCAAGGTACGATGACCTATCCGGGCGGCATGAATTATGTGGGGGAATGGAAAGACGGAAAATGGGACGGACAGGGAACGCTGAGCTATCCCGGCGGTTTGCGGTATTCCGGTGAATGGAAGAGCAACAAGATGGACGGCCAGGGAACAATGACCTTCCCGGACGGCGCACAATATATAGGCCAATTCAAGAATGGCGAATTCAGCGGCCAGGGGGCGATGATTTTTTCCAACGGGAAAAATTATACCGGTGAGTGGAGGGATGGCGAACCCAACGGCCAGGGTTCAATGGCCTTTCCGGACAATTCCAAATACATCGGACAGTTCAAGAATGGCAAATTCAACGGGCAGGGAACCATGACCTTTCCCGACGGCAAGACTTATGTGGGGCAATTCAAAAATGATTTATTTCATGGGCACGGGACGATCTCCGGCGATGACGGTATGCATTATGTCGGTGAGTGGAGAGACAACAAGAGGGAGGGGAGGGGCGTTCTGACCCTTCAGGACGACAGAACCTATACAGGACAATTCAAGGATAATGAGATCAACGGAGAAGGTGTTCTTGCCGAGCCGAGCGGCAAGAGATATGTGGGTCAGTTCAAAGACGGCAAGAAGAATGGACGCGGGACTCTGACGCTGCCCGACGGCACCGAATATGTTTGCGAATGGAAGAACGACGGGATGAGCGGGAAGGGCATGATAAAGTTCTCCGACGGGAGGACATACGAAGGGCAATTCAAAGACGACAAAATGAACGGGCAGGGCGTGCTGACCTTTTCCGATGGAAGGAAATACACGGGCCAGTTTAAAGACGGTGTTCTGGAAGGACAGGGGTCTGCCTCATTTCCCGATGGCAGGACGTATGTGGGTCAGTGGAAAAATGGTCTCTTCGACGGGCAGGGGACTATAACCTACCCTGACGGCGGCGAATATGTGGGCCAGTTTGAGAGCGGCATGCTGCAGGGACAGGGGACCATGACCAGACCGGACGGGCAATATGTGGGTCAATATAAGAGCGGCAAGAAAAACGGACAGGGGACGATAAACTTTGCCAACGGTGCAAAGTATGTGGGTCAGTTCAGAAACGACGAGTATCACGGACAGGGGACGTTGACGCTTCCCACCGGCGAGAAATACGTCGGCGAGTGGAAGGACGGCAAGTTCATGGAAGTTAACTGATTAATGAGAGAGTGTCTCACCTGATTGCAAGGACAGTTTCTTGGACCACCAAGAAGGTATCGGCATTTCGGACGAAGCAGATTTTTAGTTCTACGAAAAGATATTGATTTACTCCCGGGCCTTAGTATAACCCGCCTTTATAGCCTCCATCTCAGAATTGAATATTACCTGATGATATGCCTTTACCTTGTGGTAATATTTCATGCCGGGCAGGTGATACCTTTTGCTGTCGCTGTTTCCGATGACCTTCGCTTTACCCTGCGCAGGCGGAATCTTTGGAGCCAGGGCGGCAAATTCCTTGGCACTGTCCCGGCGCTTCACCTCGGGCTTCAAAGGTAGAGGAGGCGCAGAAGGCTTCTGAGCGTGATGTTCCGCCAAACTGCCGGCGGCATGGTCGGGTGAATGTCCCGTCTTCCTGGAGGCCACAGAAGGCATGGGTACGGTTCTTTCACGGGGAATCTCCTTCCTGACATCCTTCGACGCAGGCGCCTCTCCACTCTCACGCGCGTCATTCTTTGTCGTCGTTATATGGACATAAAGGGAGAAGAAAACAAGGGCCCAAAGGATGATGCTTGACCAGAAAACGACCTGGAAGGAAGGCTTCCTGAAAAGACTCTTCTCGGCTCTTATTTGCTTGTAAGATGCATTTCCCGAGAAGAAAAGGGACAATTGAGGCAAGTCTTTGGTTTGATTGGTGGGATCATATTGCATCTCATAACGGTGCAGGACGTCTTTCTTGTTTAATTTCAAATGCGCGGCATATTTCCTTAAATATCTCATGCTCATCTCGGACCGGGGGATGACATGGAAATTATCTTCTTCTAATGCCTTGATCAGAGGAATGCTTATGCCCGTGGCCTGGGCAATATCCTCGAGCGAAATAAGGTGTGATTCCCGCTTCCTTCTTAAATACTGACCAAGGGTCTCTCTCATCAACCACCAGGGTTAGATATGAATTATTTTTGCGGATGCACTCTTTGACAGGCTTAAGTATAGTAAGAATGAAATTCCGTGTCAAAAGAAAAAAGGTCCTGACGAAGCTTTTCTTGCCGGAGCGCGGCGTCCGGAAAATTTCCTGCAAAAAATCTAAAGAAGTATAGGTAAAAATATGGTAAGGAGACTGCAGACAGGTCGAATTCACCATCACGGTTATTGCAAGTAACATCTTTAGTTTCATTTCCCAAATCGTTGCGAAAACGGTTCCAGGACGTGCCCTGGATTCACACGACTGATTTTCTAAAGAGGGTCAGGAAAAAATGGAGGGAATAAAGTATGGCAGATAACTGGAAACCTTTGACGGACAAGGAAAAGGCAAGGTACCACACCTTGGATAAGGAGAATGTCGAATTCCTGATGGATCGGTACAACAGGGTTAACCGGTGGGTTATTGCAGACATGATCCGGCGCAGCAGCTACCACTATCCTGACAAGAAGGCCTTGATCTTCCAGGATAAGACGCTCACCTATACCCAGCTTGAAGACGAGTGCAACCGGACAGCCAACGCGCTCGCGGCGCTGGGTATAAAGAAGTACGACCGTGTCGCCATACTGGCTCATAACACGATTCACCACGTCTTGACGTGGCTTGGATGCGCCAAGATAGGCGCCGTCTACCTGGCGATCAATTATCTCTTGCGGGGAAAGGATATCTCCTACTGCATAAATCATTCGGAGAGCAAGGTCTTTATCGTGGAGGACAGCCTCTATGACCTGGTGAAGGATGTCCTCAATGATATGCCCACCGTTAAGACATGGATATGGTCCAATCAGGGCGCCGGCAAACCGCCTGTCAATGATCTCTTCCGGGATTTTGATGCGTGGTACAAGAAATATCCCGCAGAAGAACCTCCCACAATCCTTCATATCGAGGACCCCGTGCAGATGACCTATACGAGCGGCACGGAGACGTTGCCGAAAGGCGTTATCATCAGCAATCAGGCGTTGATGGCCCAATATATGGGGGCTATCATTGACGGGCAGTATGATGAGGACGACGTCTCTGTCAATGCCCTTCCCATATATCACTGCGCGCAGCGTGACGTGTTTATGAACCCGATCTTCTGGGTCGGAGGGACAAATATTCTGATTGCTCCTGATATCGGTCAGATCCTCAAAACCATTGCCGACTACAAAGCTACGCTCTTCTTTGCACCGCCGACAGTCTGGATCGGAATCTTAAGGCATCCCGACTTCAGCAAATATGACATCTCCAGTCTGAAAAAAGGCTACTACGGCGCATCTATCATGCCCGTAGAGGTGCTGAAAGAGCTCATGGAACGGTTGCCCGGCACCAGAATCTACAACTATTACGGCCAGACTGAACTTGCGCCGTACCATACGATTCTCAAGGCGAAGGATGCATTGAGCAAGCTGGGTTCCGCAGGCATGGGCGGTCTCAACATGGAGACGAGACTCGAAGACGACGCGTTTAAGCCCGTCGATAAACAGGGTATCCCCGGAGAGATCTGCGGCAAGGGCCCCCATGCCCTCACCATGTACTTCAAGGATCCGGAGAAGACGGAAGAGGCGATGAAGGGGGGCTGGTTCCATTCGGGCGATGTCGGAGTTATGGATGAGGACAGATACATAACCGTTGCCGATCGGAAGAAAGACATGATCAAAACGGGCGGCGAAAATGTCCCGACGCGGGAAGTGGAAGAGGCCATATACCTGGACAAGAGAGTTCAGGAGGTGGCAGTCATCGGCTTGCCGCATCCCAAGTGGGTTGAGGCGGTAACGGCGGTGATCGTTCCCAAGAAAGGCGAGAAAATCACGGAGCAGGAAATAATGGAACACTGCCGTAAGGAGCTTGCCCAGTTCAAGTGTCCCAAGGCCGTGATCTTTCTCGATGCCCTTCCCAAGACGCCGACGGGAAAAATACTCAAGAGAGAAATGCGGACGAGCTATAAAGGGATGTTCGCCGGCAAATAATATCAGGTGGTTCACCATTAGTATTGCACTGTGTAGATGTTTGCACAGGTCAGAAAATATCAGCATAAGAAAGGGAGATCCGTTATGGAGATTAAGAATGTTTGCGTTTTAGGAGCCGGTTTGATGGGAAGCGGCATTGCGCAGGTGTGCGCCCAGGCAGGTTTTCAGGTTGCCCTGAGAGACATAGAGCAGAGGTTCGTCGATGCAGGGATGAATACGATCAGGAAGAACCTGAGCCGCGACGTGGAAAAAGGGAAAAAGACCCAGGAAAATATGGACGCAATTCTGGGCAGAATAAAGCCGACCCTCGACCTCAAAGAGGCAGCAGCCAAGGCGGATATAGTCGTAGAGGTGGTCATCGAGGTGATGAATGTCAAGAAGCAGGTATATAAGGAGCTGGAACAGACAGTACCGGCACACTGCCTGTTTTTCAGCAACACCTCCGGTCTCTCCATCACGGAGATGGCGGCTATCACGAAGCGGCCGGAGAGGTTTATCGGGACCCATTTCTTCAATCCCGTACCGGTGATGCGCCTCCTCGAGATCATCAGAGGCTACGAAACATCTGATGAGACCCTTGCGATTGCCAAGGAATGGGGGAAAAAGATCGGCAAGGAAGTAATCGTTGTAAAGGAAGCCCCCGCCTTTGCGGTGAACAGAATTCTTTGTATCATGCTTAACGAGGCCTTTTTTGCCCTCGATGAAGGCATAGCCAGCGCAGAGGATATAGACAAGGGCATGATGCTGGGCTGCAATCATCCCATCGGTCCCCTGGCCCTGTCCGACCTTGTGGGTAATGAGACCCTGCTTCACGTCATGGAGGGTCTGCACAGGGAACTGGGCGACAAATACCGTCCTGCGCCCCTGCTGGTGAAGTTGGTCAGGGCAGGACGCTTCGGAAGAAAAACGGGCAAGGGAGTTTATGATTACTCAAAAAAGTAGACGTTCCCATTAATGGACAGGGACTGATATCAAGAGAGTGAGAGGAAAATCATGAAAGACGTTTTTATCGTCAGCGCTGTGAGGACTCCTATCGGCAGGCAGAATGGATTTCTCAGGAACTGGACGGCCCCGGAACTTCTCGGCGCCGTGCTGGATGAAGCTGTTCGCAGGATTGATCTCGATCCCGCAACCGTGGATGATGTGATTACCGGCACCGTGTATCAGATAGGCGAGCAGGGCTTCACCCTGGCGCGCATGGGGGTGTTGGCCTCAAAACTACCCCTGACAGTCCCGGGTGTCTCCGTGAACCGACAATGCGGAAGCAGCCTCACTGCGGTGCAGCTCGCACACGGCATGATTGCGTCAGGGACGATGGACGTCGTGATCGCGAGCGGATGCGAGCTCCTGACAAAGTACGGGATGTTTTCTGATTTGAACGGCACCCTGTATACAGGGAAGCCCATGGGTAATCCCTTCGGGGCTTTCTATACAAGGAAGTACGGCAAACCCGATCAGATCGCAGCCGCACAGATGATCGCTGACAAGTGGGCGATCACGCGCGATGAGTGTCATGAGTTTGCCATAGCAAGCCACAGAAAAGCCCATGCGGCAACTGTAAATGGATATTTTAAAAATGAGATTCTGCCCATAAAGGGTGTAGATAAAGACGGCAACGAGATCGTGAGGGATACGGACGAACCCATCAGGCCGGATACAACCCAGGAGAGTCTTTATGCACTCAAAGTTCTCCCTAATACCAAGTGGATAACTGCAGGCATATCGAGCACCATCACGGATGGCGCGTCTGCCGTAGTTCTCATGAGCGAAGAGAAGGTGAAGGAGCTGAAGCTGAAACCCCTTGTCCGCATCGTCGCAAACGCCGTCGTCGGATCCAATCCGGAGATCATGCTGACAGGCCCCATCTATGTTACGCCCAAGGTTCTCACGAAGGCAGGCCTCTCTATGGACGCGATAGACATCTTCGAGATCAATGAGGCCTTTGCGCCCATACCGCTCGCCTGGGCGAAGGAGCTCAAGGCTGATCAGTGTAAACTCAATGTGAACGGAGGCGCCCTTGCCCTCGGCCATCCTGTCGGCAATTCCGGTTGCCGCCTGACCGTCACGGCAATCAATGAGCTTATGCGGCGAAAGGCCCGGTACGCCCTTGTTTCGCTGTGCACCGGCGGGGGAATGGCTCCGGCGACTATCTTTGAGAGAGTCTAAGACGAAGTTTGAAGAAATAGAAACCCCGTTTCTTTATGGAGCGGGGTTTCATATTTTGGAAAGAGTTGAGTGAATTCGGTAGCGAGCGCATTCCCCGCAGCTTGCTGCGGGGTAAGCGAACGAATGACGAACAATAATGTTCCTTAAGAATCGAAGATCCTCCGCAGCTTGCTGCGGAGAGCTTCAATTTCTACGGTGTTGTTCCTCTAAGGAGGGGGGAGTGAGGATATGAAGCCATTTACGAATCTGTCCGTTGCAGTTTTATCGTTTATTGCCTTCGCGCACCTCCTCCGCGTCCTCTTCGGATGGGACGTCATTATCAATGGCCTTTACATTCCCTTATGGGCGAGCGCTATAGCAATCGTATTTTTCGCAGGGATTGCGTGCATGCTCTGGCGTGAATCGCACATAAGAAAATAAGACGCCGTATCCGCTGTCCTTGGGCAGGAGGGATTGCTCAAGCACGGTATTTCTTATATGCAGCCGGGAGAAATACGCAGCGAACCAAACGCTACCGATCACAGCCGCAAACGAACCTCTGTAGATACCTGCCGAATAAAATTATTCTGGTACGTCCTTTTTGCCTTTGCTGTAGAAGTCTGTCAGAAACACCGTATCTTTTGGAGAAAGATCAAAACGCATGACTGCTTCATTGATAAGTTTCTGAACGGACTTGTTCGGATCATCGAGCAGTTTATCAGAAATCCATTTTACAGCTTTGCGAATAGCTTCTCCTTCGGGCATAATCGTGGCCATGGTCCATTCTCCTCACATTACTGAATTTGGTTAATATCTTCATTTCTGTCTTTCATGCTCATTTTCGTTCCCTCCCGTGGCTTTCCAATAGAAAGCTATGACAAGAAATATAGTCACAACAAGTACGAAGGGTATGATATAGCGATTTGAATATACGGAAACGCGATGCCATTTCTCGCCGAGAAAAAATCCAAGATTCATAAAAACAATCGTCCAGAGCGCCGCCCCTGAATAGGCAAAGGCGGCAAACACCGGGTACGGCATATTGGATGACCCCGCGAAAATAGCCGTCAGATGTCTTACCCCTGGAATAAAATAACCGGCGAACAACGCGAATTTTCCGTATCGCACGTAAAACTTCCTTGCATCTTGAATACGGTCAGGACTTACATTAAGCTTGGCGGAATATCTCTTTATTAACCGGTTTCCCAATGTCCTGCCAAGGATATAACCAAGCGTTACGCCCGATGAACTTCCCACGAAACAGACTGCAAAGGCATAGAGATAGCTTAATTTGCCTTCATAAACTAAAAAGCCTACAAATGCAATCAGAGTCTCATCAGGGAAGGGAAGGCCCAGGATTCCCAGACCCAGCGCGACAAAGATGCCGAGATAAGAATATTTGGTGATGGTCAGGAGAAGGGCATGCATTTATGACCCATAGGCACTGTGAAAAAAAGTTGTTTTGCAGTATTATAGAATAAATGCTTTCAAAAATGCGAGCTGAAATATAGATGCAAAATCCGGAAAGGGGCTGGACGGTCAGAGGAAAGATCTACATCTCTGTTAATACTGTATGCCCGTAAGGCTTGGGTTTGAAATAGGCGCCGGAGCATCTTCTCAAAAGAAAAGAATGGGCGAGAGTTTATCCCGCCCAAATCCGTCAAATAGTCTAAAAAATATTGAACTTAGTTCTTATAATGTCTGAACGTTATTTAATGGCATCTTTCAGTGCCTTGCCGGCAGTAAACTTGGGCACTTTCTTGGCCGCAATCTTGATCGGCTTGCCGGTCTGGGGATTTCTTCCTGTCCTTGCGGATCTCTTCGCAACGGAGAAAGTTCCAAAACCGACGAGGGTCACCTTGTCTCCTTTTTTCAGGGCCTTCTTGATTGCATCAAGGACGGAATTAACGGCGCCGACTGCCTCAACCTTGCTGCACGTTGACTTTGCAACCTCATTGATCAGATCTTCTTTGTTCATAGCATCTCCTCCCTTTTGTATTCTAATGGTCTCGATCCGCCAAAGGCGGAAACATCAGCGTCTTCACATTAATGAATCCTTATAAATTCTGAGCATCAAAAAAGCAACATTAAAATGATCTTATTTCAACTTTATTCGGAATCGGTGATAATGGACACAAAGCGGTATTCCAGCCGGAAATTTACTGCACACCCATAAAACTGCCGGGGTCACTCTCTTAAGGAGAGAAGAGACAGGATATCTCGAGTTTCTGCCTTAGTTGTCAGCAACTGTTTATATTAATCAGCCACGCATCTGGTGACGGCAGAATAGTGACTACAGAACATGCTGATTTTGCTTTAAAAAATAGGTTTGCGTGGGGTATATTAAATGACGCCTGCTCGATGATGCCTTACGGGTTGTGCATTTGCTGCGGTCCAGGTTCCGCAAGCCAATTGAATCGAAAAGCCAGATGCGCTTGGACGTGATCTTGCGAACGATCGTCCAGTGGTCATGCAGACCGCCCAGGCTCAGAAGGATGGCCCTCTTTTCCCCCTTTGCGCGTTTCTCGTGAAGAAACCTTGTCATTTCTGTCCAGAAATCGCTGATCCCCACATCTGTCTGCTTTTGGAAAGGAATTGCCCGGTCTATTTTTTCTCCGATAATGTCCTTGAATATACTCCCCATCACCGTTATGCTGATTCCCTCCGCCAGCGTTACAGCGAGATTCTTATTTTCTTCAAGGTAGCAAATAATCTGAGTAAACAGTTCCTGCGATTCCTCATTACCAAGTCCCCTGATGACGCGCATGGCATTTACTATACTGTATATGCCGCAAAGCGAGTCAAGGGCGCCCTGTTCATAAGGGTTAAGTTTCATCGGTCTCTCCTGGGAGGGTTGCTAAAAGAATTCTCCAATGCGGGATATTATGAAAAGGTATTATTTCACATTGCTCCGTGCTTGAAAAGAAATCTTTTTGATTTTCTTGGAGAAGCACTATTGTGTTATAATTGTTGCATAATTACACGAATGTCCAACGGGAAGACAGTTGCGAGGTATGGGGGAACTGTGCCCTGCTTTTAAATATTTTGTTGAGCAAGGAGATTTAACGGATGATATTATACTGGGCCAAGTGGTATCTAATATTTTCTCCTAACGGCGCCAGTATATTTATGTAATCGTCGGTCCATGACGCACTTCCGTTTAAGCCGTCATCCTTTCCCAGCCTCACCCAACCGCGGTTCACCAATGGTTGGAGGCGCGCCGGATTTCTCGCAAGGGCGACGCACCAGGATGCATTCTGGTAATGTTTTAATTTATCTCTTGTTGCCGGTATATTTATGGCGCCATAAAGGTTCAGTTGCGCGGATGTGGATTTGATCACGGGTCTGAGTTCATAGTAGCGGTTAGAGACGTGAAAGAGGATGACCCCATCTTGTGCCAGTCTGCTGAGGTATATCTCCATGGCTTCCCGTGTCAGCAGGTGGGTCGGGATGCCGTCGCCGGTAAAGGCATCCATGTGGATAATGTCATAGTCGTGATCTGCGCCGTCTGACTTTTGCATAGAGAGTCGCCCGTCGCCGACAATGACGCGAACTTTGACCTTGCAGTCATCCAAATAAGTAAACCACTGCCGGGCAATCTTTTCGTTGTCAGGGTCTATTTCATAATAGGTGATGCGGTCGATATCTTTTGCATACGCGGCGACAGCGCCCGATCCGAGCCCGAGTACGGCGATTTTCCGCGGCGTGTTGGTTGTTTGATAGACGTCGGCGATTCCTCCGCCGAGATAGAAATAAGAAATCGGCGTCTGCCGCATGTCCGGATCGAGCAACTGGGCTCCGTGCAGGGTCCTGCCATGAAGCAGTTTTCTCAGCCCTCCCGGCATACCTTCGACGGACGGCTCGTCCTTAATTCGGTACGTTCCGTAAAAATTCCGATAACGGAATTTAATCGGCTCTTGCCATGATGTCCAGGACTCCACGCCTATGACCGCGAGCATAATCGCCATGATCAGGATACGGCCGCCGGCAGCCAGGATGGGGGCGCCCGGCCGGTAGGGGACAAATAACCTTTCGGAGCACCACCAGAAGGAACAACCTAATAGCAAGAGCAACAAAGGATACTCGAACAGTCCTTTAAACATATAGGGGGCGATAAGGCTGATGAAGGCCCCGCCTATCCAGCCCCCCAAGGCGATCGCGAGATAGAAATTGGTGAGATGCCCGGGGGACGGTCGGCGCTCATAGAGCGTGCCGTGTGCAACCAGACAGATCATAAAGAAGGCAGACAGATGTCCGATGATGGCGAACCAATGCGAAGGTCCCCACAGATAAAGTATGAATGTGATGAGCAGGATTTCCGGCCATAATATTTTCAGAAACTTGGGAACGCCGCCTCTGTTAGAAAAGGTCACGATGAAGCTGCCCAGATAAAGGGCTAAAGGGAGAACCCAGGTCAAAGGAAAAGAGCCGACTTCGAGAGCGATGAAGTTAGTGACGGCGAGAAGGAATGCGGAAGGGAGGCTGCTCAGCAGCAGCCACCGAGTATAGATTAAAGGCGTAACCTTATCCTTTCCAATTTCACTTGCGACATCTGAAGATTGGATATGCGGCCCCTTATCCGGGCGGAGTTGAAACCAGGCCGCCACGCAAATAATCGTATAAACAACATATGTTCCTGCCCAGGCAAGACTTTGTATTCTCAGTCCCACCAGGGGTTCGGCTATAAACGTGTAACCCAGAAGCGCAATGAGGGACCCTGCATTTGAAGCCGCATAAAGCGGATACGGCTCACGGTGCTCTCCTATTGAAGATCGATAGAGCCATAACTGGGCGACGACGGCCGTTGTCGAAAGGACAATGAAGGGCAGCGCCACATGCATAAACAAGATGCCGAGGATGTTGAGGAGCGGCGCGTGGGCATCGGGTTGGGCATTGATATTCAACGGCAGATTTATCAAGGGAAGGGCAAGCAGGAGCAAATGCCAGCCTCCCATTTTCTTTGCACAGAGATGTGCATACAGATACCCGATGAGGAGCATAGCTTGATAGAACATCAGGCACGTAAGCCAGACATGGGCCGCACCCCCGAAATAAGGTGTCAGCAGTCGGCCGACAAGGGGCTCCATTCCAAAGAGGAGAAGGGCGCCGGAAAAAACCATACTCGTAAGCACTATCATAGCCAGCCTCTGGCCGGATGCGCCCGCTGTTGCTGTCGTTTTTCCCATCAAAAAAACCTGAACACCTGAAATTACTGGCGGCTCTAATATCACATAAGACAGGGAACGGCCATTAAAAATGATTGCATCGACCTTGTGCATAAGAATTTCCAAAACGCCCCCTTGAGATAAATGCAGACATAGGGTAATATGCCTGCGCTTTGTCATAAAATACAGGAGGAACAAGTTTATGGATTTTCGGAATCTTAAGAAACAGGACCGTGAGATCTACAAGCTGATCAAGAAGGAGGAAGAGAAGCAGCAGTATAAACTGTCAATGATCCCATCGGAAAACTTTTCCAGTCCCGCAGTGCGGGAGGCCTTATCATCAGTATTTGTGCATAAATATGCCGAGGGATATCCTCATAAGAGGTATTATGAAGGAAACCAGTTCGTGGACAATCTTGAAGAACTTTGCCAGCAGAGGGCAAGGCGGGCCTTCTCTCTCCCTGATGACTGGCATGTGAACGTGCAGCCGCTTGCGGGAGGTAATTCGAATCTGGCCGTTTATAACGGACTTCTAGATCCGGGAGATACGATCCTGAGCATGTATCTGCCCGATGGCGGACACTTGTCGCATGGTTGGTCATTTCCCGAAAAAGATGAACAGGGATTGGGAGGGCAGGTTGAGCAGGCCATATATCTGGGCGGGAAGAGAAAAATCAGCATCGTTTCAAAAATTTTCAAAGTGGTACAGTACAAAGTGGAGCCCGGTTCTCGGCTCTTTGATTATAAGAAGATCATGGCTATTGCTAAGGAGTACCGCCCGAAGATGATCATCTCAGGGGGTACCGCATATCCGCGCGAAATCGATTATGACGCCCTTTGCTCTATTGCGAAGGAAGTGGGCGCCTATTATCTTGCGGATATCGCCCATGAGGCCGGCCTCGTGGCAGCGGGCGCCAATAAGTCACCTGTAGGGAAAGCGGATGTGATCACTTTTACAACGCATAAGACCATTCGCGGGCCGAGGGGCGCCGTTATCCTGTGCAGAGGCGACTTGGCAGAGAGAATAGATTTCGGTGTCTTCCCGGGCTTGCAGGGGGGCCCTTTCGAGCACACAATCGCTTCTCTCGCGGTTTGCCTGAAAGAGGCGTGTACGCCGGCATTTAAAAAATATGCCTTCCAGGTGGTAAAGAATGCTCAGAGGCTTGCGCAGAGATTCATGGAGAAGGGCTACGATGTAGTTTCCGGCGGAACTGACAAGCATCTGGTGCTCATAGATATGAGAAGCAAGAAACTGTCGGGACGCAATCCTGCCAGAGCCCTTGACCAGGCGGGGATCATCATGAACCGCAATTCGGTCCCCAATGAAACCGGATCGCCGATGAACCCATCAGGGCTGCGGATGGGCACGCCGACCATCACCACGCGCGGCATGAAGGAAAAGGAGATGGATAAGATTGCCGAGTGGATTGATTATGTCATTCGAGTTGTCGGAACTGATTGTGATCTGAAGCCCGCCGAATTTGAAGAGAAAATCAAGAAAATGCCGGAGTTGCGGAAAATTGCCGCCGAAGTGAAAACCCTTTGCCGGAAATACCCCCTTAATATTTGACCGGGCTTAATCCTGCCAATTTTCGTGAAGCTCCCCGCCGGCAGGTCGGGGAGCTTCACGGCCGGGAGCATACCATCAAATCGGATACCATCGCCCGGTCTTCAGGAGGCCAAGACAGGGTGTCCTGCCTGTCTCAGGGTCGACACCTGCCGAGCAGCATTTCCTGCTCTACAGGTGCCATCTGTATAACAAAACATGCCCGGAACAGAATGCAAAATAGAAATGCGGAATCTGATCACTCCCTATTATGTATAAGGCCCATCATAGCAAGCACGAGAATGGCGAAGCCGAACGCTATGTAGAGCAAAGTGATGCGATTGAGCTGTAATTCTCCCCTTTCCGTGAACAGCATGACGTTCGAGAGGTAGCTCCAGTAAATTAGAAAGCTGTAGTTGAGAAGCAGGGCCATCCTGGTGTAGCCGAAAATCAATACAAGTGTAGTGAGGGACAGAAGGGCGAGGATATGAGAAAGTGGCACCGATAGTTGTGTTGACATTAATGCCTCCATATTACTTTCCTCCTTTCCCAGATGTGCTTGATCTTTGCCCCCTGATTCACTGCCCATTTTTTTGACACGATCTTTTGGTCAATAATCTAAGCCGCAGCGCCATAAAAAGCTGTGATCATGATCACACAAAAATCAATACTGATTCCTGCGGGAACATAAGAATTTGTGAACTGCATTCCAAAGGCATTTAAAAATGTGAAGGAGGGCTTTGGCAGGTATTTGGGATTCGGCAGCGAATGCCGACGATGCTGTTCCTTAAGAATCTAAGATTCTCTTATGAAAGCAGAGTGCCGATAGATTCGGCAGATGCATCTACTTTGTCCATCGTTTGAAATTTAAGACGTAGTGAATTTGCAAATGACTTCTTACGGGATCTCAATACGCAAAGATGTGTTTCCGGATATTGTATGTGATAGTCTAAGAGTAGGTGTTGGTTCTATTACCGTCTACCGCGGCTGCCTCTGAATCCTCCGCCGGAATCCGACTGGTACGGTCTTGCTCTTCCGCTATCCCTGTCTTTTTTCGGCCTGGCTTCACTGACGACGATTGTATTTCCGTCAAGCTGGCCGCCGTTGAATTTTTCAATTGCCTCTTTCGCTTCCTCTTCCGAGGCCATCTCGACAAACCCGAATCCTTTGGATAGTCCTGTTAACCTGTCTTTTATAATATTTACCGATATGACTTGACCAGCCCCGGCAAAGTTTGACGTCAGATCATCTTCAGTAACCTTGCTGGACAGATTTCCGATGTATAATTTTTTATTCATGTATCGTCTCCTTTTGGGTTACCGTAGAAAAACCTGAAGACAGAAAAAGGCACCCCGTTTAAGGTATTTATGGGGGTGCCTCTTTCTGTAAAGAACCTCTTATACAGTCTTTACATTAACAGCAGACGGACCTTTTGGACTCTGCTGGACGTCAAATTTGACACGCTGGCCCTCAGATAACGTCCTAAAACCGCTGTCTTGAATGGCGCTGAAATGAACAAATACATCGCCGCCTTCATCATTAGCAATGAATCCGAATCCCTTCTTCTCATTAAACCACTTAACGACTCCTTCTGACATTGTTTTCATCCTCCTTTCTTAGATTTTTCAAAAGTTGGATTTCCACGTTGACAGAAAGAACAATTCACCATATCCCTTGCGAACATGATGGTCTACCTTATACTGCAAAATGCCATTACCCAACTTTTTTATGACTTTCTGAACCGTAAAAAGGCCTCTTCCCTCAAATATTGGCCAATCTATTATGACTTTTTATCGAATGTCAAGTTTTTTCTATAAAATCTTTGTGATGAATTAACCGGTGTTCAGCCGGCTTCTGTTCATCTGCCTATCAGGTAAAAAAATTTTGTCGATTTGATCAGGTAATTCCGAGAAGCTCGATTTCGAAAATCAAATCCTTGCCTGCCAATGGATGGTTCCCATCGAATGTAACGCTCGTATCTGATATGCCGGTCACAGTAACTTCGATAACTTGTCCGTCATCCCTGCGGAATTGCAGCCGTTGACCGACGGTCGGCTGAAAGTCTCCCGGGAGCTGATCCCGCTCGAAGATAACCACCATTTCTTCAAGGCGCGATCCATACGCCTGGTCGGTCGTGATTCTGGCAGCCTTCGTTTCTCCCACTTGCATTCCCACTACAGCATCTTCAAAGCCGGGAATGACCTGCCCTCCGCCGATTTTGAATTCGAGAGGACCACAATCCTGGGAGGAATCGAAGACTGAGCCGTCATCAAATGATCCTTTGTAGTGGACTTTCACATTATCGTCGCTTCCTGCCTTTTTCATTCCTCAATTCCTTTCCTTATTTGAGTAACCCTTTCGGTCAGGGGAGAAAAGGGGGCGTTCCTGCATACCCTGATACCGCTTTTCAGGTCGTGATGAATCCTCAGGGCACTAACGGACGCTGCCTTCCTGTTTCCTTCTGGAAATGATCTGGTTAATCTTGGGAAGTGCATTCAGTGCAGCCTTTTCTCCCTCGAGGATGGCTTCATGTCTCTTGGAAAAATCTGCCGCTCCTATGTGCCCCACATCGGGTCTTATCACGACATCTGCCCTGCCCAGTTGTATCTGGGATATCTTGGCATGCATGATGTCGATTGATTGCAGGATCGTTTCTATGGTGCTCCTGGGGGATGAATTTGCAGGATTCGAGGATATATCGACGGCTATGACGACGTCGGCGCCATATCTTTTTGCCGCATCAATAGCCAGCGGGCTTACGACGCCTCCGTCCACGTATGTCCCGCCTGAAAGTTTCACCGGCTGGAATATGCCGGGAATCGAAGAGCTTGCCCGCACTGCAGTTCCCGTGTTGCCGGTGCCGAAAACGACTTCTTCACCGGTCTGTATGTTCGTGGCTACCGCATAAAAAGGGATCTGCAGCTTTTCCATCGGAGTATCCTTTAACGCCCAGTTCACATAATTTTCGAGCCTCTCCCCTTTGACAAATCCATTATCCGGGATGGTCAGGTCTATAATATCGTCCCTCTGGATAGAGATAGCCATGGTTTGAAGTGTGTAGGCATCAAATCCATACGCATACAGGCTTCCCACAAAGCTCCCGGCGCTCGTGCCGACTATCATGTGGATGGGGATTTTATTGGATTCGAGGATCTTAAGCACGCCGATATGCGCAAATCCCCTCGACGCCCCAGCGCCCAAGACCAGGGCAATCTTGACAGGCTTAGGAGGAGGCAGGAGGGGAGGCGGTTTGGGAACACATGCAAGGGTAGTGAGGATACAGGCTATGATAACTATAGATAAGCCGGCATACTTAATTCTCTTCAAAGGGTCCTGATAAGACATCTTTAACATATATTAAATTTTATGGTCAGAAAGGCCTGGGGCCAATCTGACCATAACTCTTGCGACTACTTATAAAATCCGCAGGCGACGACCAAGTCACCCACTTTTTCGAAAAAGACAGACTTTTGTTCCATCCTTTTATTTGTGGGATTGGACCACAAATAATCGACCCAACCTCTGCCTTCACTTCCTATTATACTTATAATTTCGCGAATAAACAACTTCCCATCCGCATCTTTAAGGTCAAGCAGATTATGACCTACCAGTTTACGATTTGCTCCATGCGACAAGCACCGTCCCTTAAAATCCAACACGTAGATATACAGGTCGCGTTTTACAAATTGGCCAGTCGAGTCGTCGAATTCCTTGAATGCCTTATCTGTTCCATAGGCAGTCAAATATTTCGCTGCTTTATTTACCAATTCGACCACCTCTGCAGCTGTACCCCTTCCAGTTCGTTGCGTATATCGCGGTGGTTCTATTTTCGCCAGTGCTTCTCTTTCCCGCTTACAATGTTTGACGCTCCTCTTCCAAATTTCTTCTCTCTTCCGCCAAACGCTTCGCTTCTTCCATTTCTGACTGGATGGCGGGAGCAGATGCATCGCCAGCTTTTGCTGCTGACTTTCCACCATTTTCCGGAATGAAGAAAAATTTCCCTTCCAACGATGATAATTCCCAGGGAACCTGCCCGGTCTCCTTTCGTAGCCTTTGGCGGACACCCTTGAACACATCTTCAATTGTCAGGCCGGGTCTTTTCATAAACTGTAATAGCGCCGCCGTGTAGGGGCTGTTTCTACCGTCACCATCACGAGCTACACTCCCGGGACCCGTAGAATAGGAGATAAAGGTTCCCACAGGGGCTGTGTTCACAATTGCGAGACCTCGGCTTGCTGACCGGAAACTCCTTGAGTAAGGATTGTCGCGGCAGGCATCAAGAATAACAATATTCAGACCATTGTTTGCATTAGCCATCTCATCGAGAATCCGTCCCGCATCTACAGTCTCATACTTTACGTCTGACTCTTTCTCAATCCGGGCACCAACGGGAATTAGATAATTGACACCGTTAGCCTGCAAACCATGGCCGGCATAGTAGAACAGACCGACACCGCCACGCTTTAGACGATTACCAAAATCTGCGATCACGTCTTCCATCGCCCTCAGATTTACATTTTTTTCTAGGGGATGACCGTGAAGCCAAGTTTCTGGAGAGTAGCGGCCATATCTGTTGCGTCATTGACGGGGTTCCTCAGAGGACCAGAGCTGTAGCTGCTGTTACCAATGACGAGGGCTGTCCGCTGCTCCGTAGCGGCGTGCGATGAAGAAGGGATTGCTAAGGCAAGAAACAGGCAGGTAATCGCGATTCGTATACAGATGGATTTCATCGAAGTGCTACGCTCCTTCTACAAATCGATGCCACTTTAAACATCAATCACAAACAAATAACCGATGTGTCAATGCTTCTTTTCTTAGAATGGTCAGAAAGGCCGAAGCGGCCCTTCTGACCACATTTGGTACACTGCTTTACTTGGTCTTATAATATCCACAGACGACGATCAGGTCACCCACTTTTTCGAAGAAAACAGACTTTGGCTCAACTTTTTTGGTCTGCGGATTGGTCCAATTGTAATCCATCGTGCCCTTGCCCTTTGTATTTGCCTCATCGACTATGGCTTTAATAAATTTTTTCCCGTCATTGTCTTTGAGATCAATCAGAGGCTGCCCGATTAGTGAGTGGTTGGCGCCATGAGACACGACGACGCCCTTCTGGTCCAGCACATAGATGTACAGGTCATCTTTCACAAACTGTCCCATCAGGTCGTCAAATGCCGGAAATGCCTTGGCCTTCCCGTTAGCCTTGAGATACGCAACAGCCTTGTCCAGCATGCTGTTAGCCTCTTTTGCCGTGCCTCTGGCAGCCAGTGCAAGAGAAGTCATCCCTACCAAAAGCCCCACTACCAAAATTACCGTAATCAGTTTTTTCACTTCTTCCTCTCCTTTTTTTTGTCTTGGGATTCTCCCACTTTTTGTCGTTTGACGACCTCATAATTCTCGTGATTGACCGATTCACTAATTGAACTTGCCACCTCCTTTCCCCCTTGATTGCTGCGTTTTAATAAAGCAGTTGCTAACTTATTCAGAAAGCCGGCAGTATAAATGATTCTTTACTTAACCGTCAGACCACTCACCCGGTAATTGAATTCATAATTCATGGCGCCGCTCCAATTCTGCTGGAATACGCTCTTATAGCGCGTTCCATCTACAGGGCCGACCGGCTTTCCATAGGTATAGAACCAGTTGATAATTGGGCTCCCCGTAAAACCCAGGGCAATCCAATAGGAACCCGGCATGAGGACCGGATTGTCCCGGCCGAAGTCGAAATCCGACCATCTATATCCGGGCTTAAGAGAAAGCTGATCGAGATTGACGAAATCGCTTGTGGAGATGGGTTGACCGGGCTTCCCCTGATCATCCTGGAAAATATCAACCCAGAGCAAGCCGTCACCGCCAAACTTATGCAGGGCCAGACCGACTTTCTGGAGTCTGACAGGTTTTCTCAGGACAACGACCTGGGCGTACTGGGTGAGGTTGGTGGTTACATATTCTGCCGTCTCCACGAGGAAGTTCCGGGACATCTCAAATTGATTTACCCCGGAGGCCTTCGTCACACGCGGGAATGCAAAATCCACGTTTTCGGGAAACTCCAAATTGCCGTATACAAACGGCACATCATACCTAAGACCTTTTTTGTCCTCTTCCGCAATCACAGGCGGCGGCGGCGGCGGGACCACTTCGATCTGCTTGAACTCTGCCTTTACTAACGGGGAAAGAATGAGGTTCTTAGGGCCATAGGTTTGCCGGTCTCCCTTTACATTAACCTTATCGCTGCTAAAATTACCGGCGATACTCTCCTGGAGTTTTGGCCTTTCCGCATCTTTCATTTGGGACCACTTGAGAAGCCCATCATTTTTTGTTTCATTGTTGTCGATGCCGACTTCTATACGCAGGTAACGGGTGGACACGAAGAGCATGGTATTCTGGGGGTCAAAAGGCACCCAGCCGAGCTCCGGAAACCAGACCTCAACCCATGAATGCCGCCCCTGGCCCATTTTAAAGGTCAGGGTCCCTTTCTGCCAAGCGATATCAAAAGGCTGGTTGAAAGTGATACCATTGACGATGCGGACAGGTATACCGACAGCCCGAAGCAATGCAGCGGTCAGATGGGAAAAGTTCTGGCAATTACCCTTGCCGGATTCCAACGAATAAACGGCGTCATATCTGGCGGGCGGGGTCACGTAATGGACGTGATCCACTACCCAGGCGATGACACGCTGCACAGCATCGAACTCTGTTTTGACATTCGCTGTAAGCTGGGACGCGAGTTCGCGAATGCGGTGGTTATTGGACTGCACCTGCTCTGTCGGTTTAAGATAATCCATTAATTCCGGCTTCGCCGCCGCCAGAGGAAACGGATCTTGCGTTGAGAGGGCAGGGAGCTTTGTCTCACTCTGGGCGTTGCAGAAAAGGCGCACATCTATGACGTCCGGTGGTCTAATCCACGTTGCCACGACAATCTGATTGCCGCGCCCGTCGGTGGTATTTTTCTTGTCTTGCGGTTCAGGGGAAAAGGCGAGGCCGAACTCTTTGATCTCTTGACGGGACGTTGGCGATTGGAAGCTCTGGGGTACGACAAAGCTGAGAACCATCTTCTGGATGCCTCCGCCTGCCGTGACCTGCTCCTGAAGTTCATAGCGGATGCTCGACCCCATGTCCCCCTTGACTGTATAATTTTCAGCCGGGCACAGGACCGGCCATAAAAAGGTTATGCCGAAAATTGCAGCGAACAGCTTCTTCATCGTTCCCCTCCTTTTATAGATCAAAACACAGCCGGTTTGCAGATCACTTCCTTCACTTTGAGATCAAAGAAGCGGGCGCTGTTAGCAGGCTTGAGAACCAATGCTGCATCGACGCCTTGAGCGGTTCCCCCTACGGATATTAGATCTTCGTCAGTTCTCACGAGACCGGCATCTGCGGCCATCAATGTCACTTCAATTGCGACCTTGACGCCCTGACCGAATACGCGCAGTGTGTGGGCCATGATTTCATCTACCTGATAGGTCTCAAGCTTGTTCCTCACGCCGCGGCCGACCCCGCCGAAAGCGTGCTGGCAGGTAAGGACTTTGACACCGTGAGATTCCAATTCCCTTCTGTCCTTTTCGTCCAGTTCCTGAAAGTCGGGCTTCGCGTAGCCGGTGACATGGGTAACGGCGATGATCTTGATGTCTTTGTCAAGAATCTTCAAGGCTTCAAAGGCAGTTCGTCCGCTCACCGTGGCGATCAGTACCTTTCCTATGGAAAGCTCCCTGGCCCTCTTGGAGACGGCTTCGAGGACGCCCTTAGTATTTGTCCTTCCTGATTTATGGAAATAACGGCAGGATGCGTCACGGTAAGGAGAAGATTCAGACATCACAGCTTGCCTCCATAGGAAAATACTTTATGCTGCTTTACAGACGGAATGACAAAGTAGTATATAGGCAAGCATCAGCCGCGTGTCAATCATAAAATTGAGTTATCTTTCCGCTAATGATCAGGGGCCGCCAAGATGCAAAATATCATTTGACAAAATAGCTTAAGTATATACGTTAGATGCGAATAAACTGTCAACAAGGCAGCAAATCTGAAAGGAGCATACGATGTTTGAAGTTTCGGAAAAAGCAGTTGAGATGATTCAGGACTTTCTCAAAGACAGGAGTGAAGAACATATCATCAGGATCATGATGAATGAGGGTGGGTGATCCGGGCCCTCTCTGGGCATGGCTCTGGATGAGTCAAAAGAAGGCGACGAAACGTTTAAGAAAGACGGGTTGACCTTCATAATCAACAAAGAGGTGCTTGAGTTGGCAAAACCGATTGCAGTAGATTTTGTGACCACACCGCAAGGATCAGGTTTCAGGCTGACATCCGGCCTGGACGCCGGCAGTTCATGTTGCGGGTCATGCAGTTGTTAAGATAGCAGGGGGCCTATGACTGAGGAAAGGAAGGCGGATTATCTCCGTTACCTTGCTGATGAGTTCATGAAAGCAAAGAGGTACGATGATGCGATCCTCCTCTATCAGAAATTAGTTGAGATGCATCCGGGTGAAGATTCCTTTCTTCTTTCATTGGGCTGGGCCTATCATGACAGCGGAAGACTCGATGATGCAATCGCCTGCTTCGAGCGCCTTCTTGCCGTTGAACTTGAGCGCAGAGTTTTTACCGGGTTTGCCTTCGATGAACTTGTAAGGATCTTTAAGGAAAAGGGAGAATATGAGCGTCTTCTTGATATCTGCGAGAGGGCGGCGGCTGCGCAACCCGATGACATAGCGCTTCTCAATGATCTTGGTGATGCCTATCTCAAGGCGGGCAAGGCAAGCGAGTCTGTCAGGGTGTTTAGAAAAATGGCGGAAATGGAACCGGATGCTTCAGCAACGTATTGCAGTCTTGGCAACGCTCTCGTCCATGCGGGGGACTTTGATGGCGCAGAAGCGGCATACGGAAGAGCAGTCGAGATTGACCCGTCAGAGGCGGGCACTTTCTATAACAGGCTCGCGAATGTATATTGCAATGGGGGGCATGACGAGCGGGCAGAGGGGGCTTTCAAGAAGTGTCTCGAATTCCGGTTTGATGATCCCATGTACCACTGCGGTCTTGGCGATGTTCTCGTGAAACAGGGAAAGATTGACGACGCGCATGGCGTCTATGAAAAGGCCGTTGATCTTCATCGTAGTTCAGCGGGTGCTTACTACAACAGGTTTGGAAATACCCTCGCCCGGGGGAATCGCCACAGCGAGGCGATAGAGGCCTTCAAGAAGGCGATTGCCGCTGATCCTCATAATCCCTTCTATTATGTCCATCTTGCAGATTCATATGCCGCGCTTGGCTTTTCCGATCAGGCAAAAAAAACTTACCTTCAGGCCGAATCTCTTAAATGACGAATTCATGAGAAGCTGCCCTCCCTTCAGGACTTTTTTGAGAGCGGTCCATCTTAAACCGGTGTGAAATTTTTTACGGGATCGCAGAAAATAAATCAGAGCCGCCCTTTCTTTTTCAGGGCTTCTTTGAAGACGTGGTAAAAGGCTGTATTGTCGGTGAGGCTGCGCTTGAGAATGGTATCGATATCGTCTATGTTTTTCATGTTGATGATAACATTTACACTCCTATTGAAGGCGGTCATGTTGTCCATAGTGCGGAACCTGTCGCTCAGCAGTGCCACGAAGATCTGTCT
Source organism: Syntrophaceae bacterium (assembly GCA_003142635.1). Classification (GTDB taxonomy): domain Bacteria; phylum Desulfobacterota; class Syntrophia; order Syntrophales; family UBA2185; genus Fen-1135. The sequence continues at coordinate 40,016 of PLMX01000219.1, forward strand.
CCTCGTGCCTACGTTAAGATTGGCGAGGGAACTAAGCACTATGTTGGCATCGGGGTTTTCCGTATCAAAATTTTCGTTCAATATGACCACATCATAAATGTGGAACCGCATATTTTTGATTGCCTCTTTTATAGACGCAGGTTCTGTAATCTGATAACCCATGGCCCTCAAGGCGCTGCTGATTCTTTCTCTCGCTGCGGGATTCGCTTCACAGACCAATGCCGTGCCAATGCCCACTTCCACGAAATCGAATGGTTTGTCGGAGGCATCGTATTGGTATGATTCCTCTTCGTTGAAAATGGTTGTCTCTTCTTCCATGGGGACTTAGCCGCCTCCTTATTTCCGTTGCTTGAATCTTCCGTATTCCCTGTCGACCTCGAGCTTGCCCAGGATATCCGTAGTTTTCTGTCCTCTTTCATTCTTTACAGCATCTATGCCGCGGCCCACCGCTCCCTTGTTGGACGCATAGGCCTTGGCCGTCTCTTCGCTGATAAAACCCTGTTTGTAGAGATCAATGATGTAATCGTCAAATGTGACCATGCCGAAGGCCTTACCGGCCAGGATGATGTCGTGAAAGGTTTTTCCTTCCGCTTCTCCGTGCAGAATCGTGTCCCTGACGCGCATGTTGGTGCCCATCACCTCGAAGGCCGCAACTCGACCGCCGTCCTCTCTCGGCAGANNTGACATACGATCCACCGCACCGTGTCGGCAAGGCGTATACGAACTTGGGTTTCCTCTTCCGCGGCAAACATGCCGAGGATACGATTGACGGTTTGTCCCGCGTCTACCGTATGGAGAGTAGTCAAGACCAGATGCCCTGTTTCTGCGGCGCTGAGGGCTATCTCCACGGTCGCCCTGTCCCTCATTTCGCCGACCAGAATGACCTTGGGCGCCTGCCTGAGAGCGGCCCGCAGTCCGCTCCCAAAGGTGTCAAAATCCGTGCCCAATTCCCTCTGGTTGAAGGTAGCCTTCTTATGGGGATGCGCGTATTCGACAGGGTCTTCAAGAGTGATGATATGAATTGATTTCTGTTCATTCATCTCATTCAATACGGCGGCAAGAGATGTGGTCTTGCCTGTTCCCGTGGCGCCGGTTACGAGGATGATCCCGTTCTGTTCCTGGGCCATCTGATAAAAGGCGTCGGGGAGATTCAATTCCTTGCACGTGGGTATTTTGGATTCCAGTTTCCGGAGCGCTACAGAGTAATTAGCCTTCTGCGAAAATACATTTACCCTGAAGCGCGCCTTTCCCGGCAGTTCGTAAGACAAGTCGCATGAACCTTCGTTAACGAGCATCTCCGTCAGCCTGCGGTCCTGATTAATGAGGTTCAGGGCGAAGACTTCCGTCTGGAAAGGGGTCAGTTTTTCAAAAAGAGGGTCAAACTCCGCTACTGTTAACACTCCTGAGGTCTCTACCTGGAATGGCTTGCCTACAGTGATGTTCAGGTCAGACACGTTTTTCTGAGAATCCAGCATCTTCGTCAGTATATAATCTATTTCCTGTTTTCTCATGGTTTCTTCCTCGGGATATATAGTTTTTAATATAGGACGCGACCTTTAACCACGAGCGGATTTTCAGGCTTCCGTAAAGTCGAGCGGCGGCGCTTTCAAGAGGGGCCTGAACCTTGTCTTATCATTGGCCTTCATGTATGCGTCGTCGGCGCCTATCCATCCCCTGTTGTAAAGTTCCCATATGGAGTCGTCGAGCAACTGCATGCCGTATTTTTTACCCGTCTGTATCATCGAAGGAATCTGGAAGGACTTGGATTCCCGGATCAGATTGCGAACTGCCGAATTGGCGATCATTATCTCCAGCGCTACACAACGCCCCTTCCTGTCAATCCGCTTGAAGAGAACCTGGGAAATAACCGCCCGGATGCCATCGGCCAGCGTGGACCGTATCTGCATCTGTTCTTGTGCGGGGAAGACCTCAATGATGCGGTCAACGGTTCTCGCGGCGCTGTTGGTATGCAGGGTGGAAAAAACGAGATGCCCCGTGTTGGCCGCTTCGACAGCAAGAGATATGGTTTCCAGGTCCCGCATCTCGCCCACGAGAATTATATCGGGGTCCTCGCGGAGTGCCCCGCGAAGAGCCGCTGAAAAACTCTTGGTATGGAGTCCGACCTCTCTGTGATTTATGATGCAGCCCTCGCTGTGGTGGACAAACTCGATGGGATCTTCAATCGTGATGATATGATCCTTCCGCATGCGGTTTGCCTCGTCAATAATGGCGGCGAGGGTCGTTGATTTTCCGCATCCTGTCGGACCTGTTACCAGGACAAGTCCTCTCGGCAGCGTGGCCAGTTTCGAAAGCACCGCCGGCAGTCCCAGGTCCTGACATGTCAAAATTCTGCTCGGGATTTCCCTGAAAACCGCGGCCACTCCGAATTTCTGCGAGAAGAAATTGGCCCTGTACCTGGCCAGGTTGGGGATTTCGTATGCAAAATCCACATCTCCCGTTTCTTCAAATTGCTTGACCTTGTGCTCCGGCGCAATTTCATAGAGTATGGCTTTGAGTTCATCATTATTCAGCACGTTGAACTTTACCCGTTCCATCTCACCTCTTATCCTGAGGACAGGTTGCTGGCCTGATACTAAATGCAGGTCTGATGCTCCCTGGTCATGCATCAACTGGAAGAAGGCATCAATCTTTGCCATAGAGGGTCTCCTTGGGCGTCGTGAAATATAGATATGTGCAGGGCAGGTACATCATCGATCTACTCGTGGTCAAGGTTAAGAACCTTATAGAAGTATCGCGAGAATGGAATTTTACTTTAGTAAAGTTTGCGGATTTCAATCCGGCACGGTGGGAGTATAGGAAAAGGCCGTATGTTTGTCAAGGTGAAAAGCCCTTTCTTAACTATTGCTTGACAGGTGTCGCCGGCATCGTATATTATCACCTCCACAGGCCGGCTTTCGCGCGCGACCGGCTGCGAAAAAAAGTGGGGATGTAGCTCAACTGGGAGAGCGCGGCGTTCGCAATGCCGAGGTCAGGGGTTCGATCCCCCTCATCTCCACCAAGACATAATCCAAGGAAGTGCGAGGAAGTAGAAAACCCGTTAGAAATAGCGGGTTTTTTATTGATATTTGTCCAAGGACGTGTTATAAGGTTCATTAAAATCTAACGAATTTGCGGGTATTTTTTCAGAAAATACCCGCACGACTTAAAGCGATACCCGCATAGAGGGGAAAATTCATGCAAAGGAAGAGTGATTCTCTATCTGATGCCGAAATAAAGGCGGCAAAATACGAGAATAAAATTTATAAACTTTATGATGGTGGTGGCCTTTATCTCAACGTTACACCATCAGGCGGCAAATGGTGGCGCTTTAAATACCGCTTCAAACGAAAAGAGAAATGTTTGTCTTTGGGAACCTATCCGATAACAGGCCTTGAGGATGCAAGGAGAAGCAGAGATGCGGCAAAGGAACTCCTACTTCAAGATATTGATCCCTCTGAAATTCGGAAGCAAGAAAAGGCACGGAGTAAGGCCGAACATCTTGAGGGACAAAGACTACCATCTGTACGAGTGTCTTTTGACGGGAGAATTGAGATATGGAAGGGCAGTAATACGATGCGGCTTACATGGGATGAGGCCCGATTTATAGCCAATCTTCTTACAAACATAACGAGGTGATTTATGCCGCTAAATGACCTGAAAATCAAAACCGCAAAACCCAAAGAAAAGTTTTATAAACTTACTGATAGAGATGGTCTTTATCTGCATGTAACGGAGAAGGGAAGTAAATTATGGCGGTTTCGCTATCGCTTTGGAGGCAAAGAAAAGCTTCTTGCCCTTGGGACATATCCGGAAATAACACTTGCCGATGCTAGACAAAGACGCGATGAAGCCAGAAGGCAGGTAGCCCACGGCATCGATCCCTGCGCCGTCCGCAAGGCCCAAAAACAGTCAGAGACGTCGGAAACAGAAACGTTCGAGGTCATAACCCGTGAATGGCATACAAAATTTACTCCCACCTGGACGCCAGGATATGCCGAGAAACTCTTAAGTGCTTTGGACCGAGATGTATTCCCATGGCTTGGCAAACGCCCGATCAAAAAACTGAAGGCACCTGAATTACTGGCAGCCTTGCGCCGAATCGAAAGCCGGGGGACATTGGAAACGGCGCACAGGATGCGGGGTCTACTTGGTCAGATTTTCCGATATGCTGTTGCTACGGGAAGAGCAGAGCGTGACACGGCAGCCGATCTAAGAGGAGCATTGCCACAACCAAATGAAAGACACCATGCAGCGATAACCGATCCCAAAGAAGTGGCGCCCCTTCTGAGAGCCATAGACGGTTACCAGGGGCATTTTGTTGTGAAGTGCGCTTTGCGTCTTGCGCCGATGCTTTTTGTCCGTCCCGGGGAACTGAGACATGCAGAGTGGGCGGAAATTGACCTTGATGAAGCCGCTTGGAACATTCCGGCGCACAAGATGAAAATGAAAGAGCCCCACCTTGTACCCCTGTCACATCAGGCTGTTGAAATTCTCCGAGAGCTGCAACCCCTCACAGGTGCCGGTCGCTATGTATTCCCTTCAGCGCGATCATTTTCAAGGCCAATGTCCAATAACGCAATACTTGCGGCTCTGCGCCGCATGGGATACGACAAGGACACCATGACCGGGCACGGATTCCGAGCAATGGCACGAACGATTCTTGATGAAGTCCTGCAGGTGAGGCCGGACTACATAGAACATCAGCTGGCACATGCTGTGAGAGATCCGAACGGACGGGCCTACAATCGGACTGCCCACCTTGCCAAACGCCGGAAGATGATGCAGACGTGGGCTGATTATCTGGACGGGTTGAAGGCCGGGGCCGTGGTGGTACCGTTCAAGGCGGTGAAGGGATAAGATAGTTGGATTGGTTTTATGAAAGAGGTCCTGGGTCATCATCCTTTTTCTGAAAAATCAGTATGTCCTTCGATCAATGCACGAATATCTCCAGCCTTCCACGCTGTTACGCGCTTTGATAACCGAATAGGTTTAGGAAACCGGCCATCTCGACATCCTGCCCACCATGTAGAAGGAGAGACGGGAATGAATAGAAGCACTTGCGAGAGCCTTAGTAAGCCTATTTGCGGTAAGTCGCTTAACTGCTGATTTGTTTTTTTTTGCATGCTTCCTCCATCGAGTCAAATATCAACATCTCATTACCTGCCATGATGACCTCCGAGGTATGCGTTCGTGATGTCAATCCGGTGATGACCCAGTTCCTCGCCTACAGCGAGGCGTATCTCCTTGTTCAGTTTCCTGACTTCCTCTTTCGAGAGACCAGTTTCTGCAGCTGCATATTCCCGCCACTCGTTGCCGAACTTTCCAATCTCAACAGGACACTTAACTTCATGCCCTGTCATCGCTTCCCACTTCACCGCATAACTTTCATGGGCGAACGAGTGCCTGAACGCATGAAACCCCTGCGTGGATCCGAGGCTCTCGTTGATGCTGCGTAGAACGTTGTAAGCGAAATCTCGGTACTGACTGTAATTCATGTTGGAGGGTATCAACGATCCTCTCGTGAACCAGTCGGCATGTTCACGCACAAATTGTTGAGCTTGTTGAAAAACGGAAATGTTTTGAATCGTAAAGGTACGCGGCTGACCGTTCTTCACGCCGTCTCCACGCTCCAGCCGTACCGTGTTATCAGAGAAGTCCTTGCGTTCGATTTTGATCTGAGTGCTCTCTCGAAACCTCAATCCGCCTTCTCTTTGCAGGGTAATGGAATGCGCCAGCGCCTGGTATCGAATATCGGCCGTATCCACAAAACGCTCTCTCAGCTCATTCAAGACCGTTTTATACACCTCATTCGAGGCTGACTTATCGACATTATCGTAGCGATGTCCTCTCGCAATTCCATATTCCTTTGCGGAAACGTAATTATCGTTGTCGTAAACTTCGAAGACAGAGTTTATCGCAGAGATATAACTCGACGTCGTTGAGGATTCTTTTTCTCCATTCTCTAATTCCGTCCTCAGATTATCAGCATATGCCGCATACTGTTCCTGAGTTACTCTTTCCAGGTCTCTAACCTGATACTCAGAACGCATGAAACCGGCAAGATCATGCAAAGCGGAAACAATCTTATTCTCCGATGCCGTGCCGTTACCTCTTTCCGCACTTACATGCTCGGCGATCTTCCGGATAACGAGGTTGTCCAGATTCTTGCCAACGCCATAATTCCTCATGCGCACCTCCGAGGGCATAGTATTCCCTCTTGCAACCTTTCCCGTTTGGAATGATTGCTGCCTTGTGGAACCGTAATCTGACAAAGAGTTGTTAAATGTTTGTTCGGTTAATAGTTTGGTTACTACCCTGAGACTACGACCCCGTCGTATGAGCCTCAACGTGAATAGCAACCCTTAAATCCGTCTCTTTGTACCGCTCTTCGTGCGTTAGCAAAGAAACGGATTTCGCCGTTTCGTGACCATGGTTCAGCCACGTCGAAGTTAAATGATATAGAAGTTAAATGATAAAAGGCGCTCACCGGGATTCCACACTATCCCGCCTAGCAGTGAGGATGACTCTGTATCCTCACGATGTGCTGTCTTACTTTTTTGTTTGTTCAGGTTTTTTCTGAGATGTTAAAATTGAATGACTCTGGTGAGACGTTCATTGCATTGATGATCATGCAATTCCGCGTTGTCATGTCCTTGAAACCTTCTTCATCCTTTTCCGCTGATTTTCTTACACGCAGAATGTGTAGCTCATTTTTCTTTCTCCTTTCTTCGTTAATGTTCAATTGGCCAGGAGAAAGATAATTGCCCCTCAGGGGGAACAAGAATACTTTCCCCTGGAAGGGTCCTTTCAGTGACAAGTTTCGTGAATAGATTATTTTTGATGTGCCGTGCTCCCGGAGCATGCGATCGTGTGGAGATCGAAAACGCCTGTAGAGCACATTCATCGAACGGGATGAAGGAATGAAAGAACCTTCATTTCCCGCAATTGTAGCATCCAAAATTCTCATGAATGGAAAATTTCGGATGCACTTCCTTGAGGCGATAAATGGATTGCCGCCTGATGTCATGGCAGCTGCATCTTGAGGGAAAGATGTTACTGCTGGTTACGGGCATGCAGCGTTATCGCCTGGT
>PLMX01000131.1 GCA_003142635.1 Syntrophaceae bacterium
TAAGAACATTTCAGGGGCATACGAACTGGGTCTCCTCCGTAGCCTTCAGCCCGGATGGAAGGTATGCGCTTTCCGGGAGCTGGGACAACACGATGAAGCTCTGGGAAGTGTCGAGCGGCAGGGAAATGCGAACATTTAAGGGGCATAAGTACTGGGTTAAATCCGTAGCTTTCAGCCCGGACGGTATCTATGCGCTTTCCGGGAGCGGGGACTCAACCCTGAAGCTTTGGAACGTGGCAAGCGGCAGGGAGATACGAACATTTCAGGGGCATACGCACGAAGTTCGCTCCGTAGCCTTTAGCACAGACGGAAAGCAGGCACTTTCCGGGAGCTTTGATAATACGATGAAGCTCTGGGAAGTGGCGAGCGGCAGGGAAATACGAACATTCCGGGCGCATACGAGCGGAGTTGACTCCGTGGCTTTCAGCCCGGACGGCAGGTACGCGCTTTCCGGAAATGTAAGTGGGGCAACAGCGATCTGGGATGTAGCTTCAGGCAATGAAATTACTCAGATGGTTGGATTCACCGATGGTGAATGGGTTGTGATCACACCTGAAGGATATTTCAACTCATCTCCCAATGGTGCCAAGCATCTTAACGTCCGCATTGGGAATAGCGTTTACGGCGTAGATCAATTCTATGCAAAATTTTACCGTCCCGAGCTAGTGCAACTGGCCCTTGCCGGCAAGGAGCTTCCCCAAGGCGATAGCCTTGGCGATGTACTTGCGAAAAAGAATGCGCCTACGGTCAAAATTGTGTCTCCGGTTTCGGGTAGCACGGTTGACAAGGACAGCGTTACCATCAGCCTGAAAATTACAGATAACGGCGGTGGGCTTGGGAATATCAAAATATACCTCAATGGTTCGCAGGTGGCGAATGATACTCGGGGTGTGATTGTCAAAGGCAAGGAATCAACCACGGATAAGTCTCTCTCATTCACCATTTCGCTTATGGATGGTGAGAACGAGATCAAGGCTGTGGCCATAAACCTGGAAGGTTCAATGGAGTCGAATCCCGCTGTCATCACGGTCATATCAAAGGCAGTCCTAGCCAAGCCGAATCTCTATGCCCTGGTCGTGGGCATCAACGAATACAAGAATAAATCCATTTCCCTTTCCTATGCCGTACCGGATGCTATGGCCTTTGCCGAGACCCTGAGGAAGACAGCCGAGCCACTCTTTGGCAAGACTGATATTAAAACCCTCACCACCGCCGAGGAAACCACCAAGGATGCAATAAGCAGGGCATTCGCAGACATGCGCTCGAAGGTCAAGCCCAATGACCTTTTTGTATTTTACGACGCATCTCACGGTGTAGTGGACGTTGTGGACAATGAGGAGCAGTATTTCCTGCTCACGAGCAACGTGCTCCTTCTCTCCTCGCGCCATATCGGTACGGACGCCATCAGCCAGAAGGAGCTGGGCAGTCTCATCGGGAGCATTCCTGCCCAGAAGAAACTCGTGATCCTTGACACGTGCAATGCCGGAAAAGGAGGTAAAGAATTACAAATTGCACTCCTGCAGCAGACGAGAGGGCTCACCGAATCAACCGCCGTGAAGCTCCTGCAGAGGTCAATCGGATCAGCGGTCTTTTCCGCCTCGTCCGACAGCCAGCAGGCGATGGAAGGATACAAGGGGCATGGCCTGTTCACCTATGTGCTTCTTGAAGGGCTCCAGGGCAAAGCGGACATCAAGAAGGATGGTTATATAACGGTATTAGGCCTTGCCGATTACACAGAGGAGAACGTGATAAAACTCTCAGAGGAGGTTTTTAAACGGCAACAGACGCCTACGATCCAGACAGGGGCAAATTTTCCTATTGGGAAGGTAAAATAGGGCAAAGATTTTTGCAATCAAAGAAATTCATTGATATGAACCTTTATAGTGTAAACATCAAAAGCAAAAATTTTTTAAGTTATTTGTTTGTAGGTGGAGACAAGGTCTGGCGTATGCCATATTTCCCTTAACCGCCCTCACTCAGTTCAAATACAAGTCAATACTTTCGGTTATCGGCCAAATTCATTTACTTCGGTTTGAAAGGTGCTAATGTGCTAATACTTGACTCAGAGTTATTTCCAGTACAGTATAACCTATATGGTCTTTGGATCTGTGAAATATGGGTTATAACCGCGACTCATAAATAAAGTGAACGTAAAAAGGAGAAATAATAAGTATGCGCTGGAATCATTATCTTTCTTATTTTTTCGGCGGTGCCTTTCTCGCCAATGCTATCCCACATTTTGTAAACGGGGTTATGGGGCACCCGTTCCAAAGCCCATTTGCTTCCCCGCCGGGCCAAGGGCTGTCTTCCGCAATGGTGAACGTGCTGTGGGGCGCCTTCAACCTCGTTATGGGCTACTTACTCGTGTGCCGTGTCGGAACCTTCGAACTACGCCGGACGAATCATGTCATTGTTGCGGGATTGGGTGCATTGCTAATGGCATTGATATTGTCCCGAGCATTTGGGCGGTTCTACGGGGGCATCTAAGAGAATCTTTATGTTTAGATAATCGAGGGAAGGTTTACCAGCGTGCCGCTTGCTTTCTTCGGTCTTTTCTGCCAGCGGCATAACGATGCAGCCATGTTCGATAAAGCCGAGTTTATCAGACATGCCGAAGATTAGCGACTTCCCGCAAACCTATACCGTCAATTAGCCCTGAACTTTCATTATGCGAAACCCAGTGCCCGGGTAGGCGGCTGACGCGGAGCCTATCTCTCTTTCACTTGTCAATCTTCAGTTTTTCCTACTTCATTAATCTATTTGTTTGTGGAGACAAGGTCTGGCGTATG
>PLMX01000150.1 GCA_003142635.1 Syntrophaceae bacterium
TGGATGGCCTTGTACATCAGGGCCTCAGGAGAGGAATAAGCGCCCTTCATTTCATTGAAGACTATTCCCGAGATGATGAGTTCGCTTTTTGCATCTTCCGGATTGGAGAATTCCAGGTGGTGACCTTCCTGACAGAACGTCTCCTTCAATAGACGGGGTCGCAGCACCAGATCCGTATATACGCGGGCAAGATTGAAGAAGTCGGCCCTCACCTGACTCGCTACAGGATAGATGGTCTTATCAGGATACGTAAAGGCATTGATAAAAGTCTGCAGCGACCCCCTGTGCAGTTCGTTGAAGACATCCCTCAGCGGATATCGCTCTGAACCCGCAAGCACGGAGTGTTCAAGAATATGAGGAACGCCCGTGGAATCTTCGGGCGGTGTGCGAAAACCTACGGTATAGAGATTCTCGTGGTCATCGCAGTGAAGGTGAAGGACTTTCGCGCCTGTTATTAGATGCTCCAGTTCATATGCGGTTATCCGAATTTCCGGCATCTGCAAAACGCGGAGGACATGGAATCCATGAAGCAGAGCTCCTGCGTCCATGGTCGGGGCCGGACATCCATGGGATACTGTCATCTTGCCGCTCCCGGATTCTGGTCCACTCTTCTCTGGGTATTACTCAACAGATATAATCCGACCATGTGATCGTTCCCCTGTAATTGTATGTGATATTGTCCCGGGTGCGTATTTAGCCTGTTTCAATCATCTTCTTGAAAGATTAAGTCGTCTGGAAAAAGACAGGTCTCATGGATTAAATATACCAGAGTCAATACGGGTATGGAAAGACAATTTTTGTGGAAACGCGAGAGCAGTGGCGGGATGAAATAAATGCCCCTTGTCCGGGACAAAAAAAGGTTCATCCGGTTCTTGCATACTTCCTAAGCAACAAACCGCCAACCTCCGAGAAGATGCATGACTTCATATCGTAATCGTTGATTTTATTTCAACGGCAATTATGATATGCATGAACAGTTGCCACTCGCCAAAACGGCCTACTCGACTCAAATTTAAGAATCATTTTTCCCGCAGCGTCATTCTAAGCTCAAGGAGGGAATGAACGTGAGATATTCAAAAATAATCGCCCATTTTATTTGTCTGGTTTTGTTTGTCTTTCCCGGAGTCCTGCATGCCGCAGAAAAGCCCGAGATTTTTGTGCAGTTAGGGCATACGCTCGCAGTTGACTCCGTAGCCTTTAGTCCGGACGGAAGGTATGCACTGTCCGGGAGCACGGACAAAACCATGAAGCTCTGGGAAGTGTCGAGCGGTCGGGAGATAAGGACATTTCAGGGGCATACGTCATATGTTACCTCCGTAGCCTTCAGCCCGGACGGAAGGTATGCACTGTCCGGAAGTGGTGACGGTACGATGAAACTCTGGGAAGTGTCGAGCGGCCGGGAGATGAGAACATTTCAATGTGATACGCGCGGGGTTTACTCCGTGGCCTTCAGCCCGGACGGAAGGTATGCGCTTGCTGGAGGAAGCTATGACGGCATGATAAAGCTCTGGGAAGTGTCTCACTTATATTGGCACAGAGGGATACGAACAAAATTAGCTCCGTGGCCTTCAGCCCGGATGGCAGGTATGCGCTTTCCGGGAGTGATGACAAAACAATGAAGCTGTGGGAAGTGTCAAGCGGCAGGGAGATAAGAACGTTTCAGGGGCATACGGATCAGGTTAACTCCGTAGCCTTGAGTCCGGACGGAAGATATGCGCTTGCCGGGAGCTATGACACGATCAAGCTCTGGGAAGTGTCGAGCGGTCGGGAGATAAGAACGTTGGGTCATACGGACACTATATACTCGGTTTGCTCTGTGGCCTTCAGCCCGGACGGAAGGTATGCGCTTGCCGGGAGCGTTGTCAGTATGAAGCTTTGGGAAGTGTCGAGCGGCAGGGAGATAAGAACGTTTCAGGGGCATGCAAAAGGGGTTTACTCCGTGGCCTTCAGCCCGGACGGAAGGTATGCTCTTTCCGGGAGTGATGACAAAACAATGAAGCTGTGGGAAGTGTCAAGCGGCAGGGAGATAAGAACGTTTCAGGGGCATACGGATTGGGTTGTCTCCGTTGCCTTCAGCCCGGATGGAAGGTATGCACTCGCTGGGAGCGGCGACACAACGATGAAACTCTGGGATGTGTCGAGCGGTCGGGAGATAAGAACGTTTCAGGGACATACGGATCGGGTTACCTCCGTAGGCTTCAGCCCGGACGGAAGATATGCACTTTCCGCTGGAAGCTGGGACAAAACGATGAAGCTATGGGAAGTGTCAAGCGGCAAGGAAATAAGAACGTTTCAAGGGCATACACTCGGGGTTGACTCCGTAGCTTTAAGCCCGGACGGCAGGTATGCCCTTTCCGTGAGCATGGACAAAACCATGAAGCTCTGGGAAGTGTCGAGCGGTCGGGAGATCAGAACATTTCAGGGGCATACGCTCGGGGTTTGGTCTGTCGCCTTCAGTCCGGACGGAAGGTATGCTCTTTCAGGGAGTTTTGCAACCCTGAAGTTGTGGGAAGTGTCAAGCGGCCGGGAGATCAGAACATTTCAGGGGCATACGGGCTGGGTTGTCTCCGTTGCCTTCAGCCCGGACGGAAGATATGCACTGTCCGGAAGCTATGACGGTACGATGAAGCTCTGGGAAGTGTCGAGCGGCCAGGAGATGAGAACATTTCAGGGGCATAAGTCTGGTGTTTACTCCATAGCTTTAAGCCCGGATGGAAGGTATGCGCTTTCTGGGAGCAGTGACAAAACCATGAAACTCTGGGAAGTGTCGAGTGGCAGGGAGATCAGAACATTTCAGGGGCATACGGGGCTTGTTCGGTCTGTAGCCTTCAACTCGGACGGCAGGTATGCGCTTTCCGGTAACGAAACTGGGGTAACAGCAATATGGGATATAGCTTCAGGCAATGAAATTGTTCAGATGGTTGGATTCACTGATGGTGAGTGGGTTGTGATCACACCTGAAGGATATTTCAACTCATCTCCGAATGGTGCCAAGCATCTTAACGTCCGCATTGGGAACAGCGTCTACGGCGTAGATCAATTCTATGCAAAGTTCTACCGTCCAGAGCTTGTGCAACTGGCCCTTGCGGGCAAGGAACTTCTTAAAGGCGAAAGCCTCGGTGATGTGCTTGCGAAGAAAAATGCGCCCACGGTCCGGATTGTATCTCCACAGTCCGGCGTCACGGTTGACAAGGACAGCGTTACCGTCAGCCTGAAGATCACGGATAACGGCGGTGGACTTGGAAATGTCAACATATACCTCAATGGTTCGCAGGTGGCGAATGATACCCGGGGTGTGATTGTCAAAGGCAAGGAATCGACCACGGAGAAGTCTCTCTCCTTCACCATTTCTCTTATGGATGGTGAGAACGAGATCAAGGCTATGGCCATGAACCTGGAAGGTTCAATGGAGTCTAACCCCGCTGTCATCACGGTCATATCAAAAGCAGTCCTGGCCAAGCCGAACCTCTATACCCTGGTCGTAGGCATCAATGAATACAAGAATAAATCCATTTCCCTTTCCTATGCCGTACCGGATGCTATGGCCTTGGCCGAGACCCTGAGGAAAACAGCCGGGCCACTCTTTGGCAAGACTGATATCAAAACCCTCACTACCCCGGAGGCAACCACCAAAGATGCAATTAACAGGGCTTTCACGGACCTGCGCTCGAAGGTCAAGCCCAATGACCTCTTTGTATTTTACGATGCATCTCATGGTGTCGTAGACGTTGTGGACAATGAGGAACAGTATTTCCTGCTCACAAGCAACGTGCTCCTTCTCTCTTCGCGCCATATCGGTACGGACGCCATCAGCCAGAAGGAGCTGGCCAGTCTAATCGGGAGCATTCCTGCCCAGAAGAAACTCGTGATCCTTGACACGTGCAATGCCGGAAAAGGAGGCAAAGAATTACAAATTGCGCTCCTGCAGCAGACGAGAGGGCTCACGGAATCAACCGCCGTCAAGCTCCTTCAGCGGTCGATCGGCTCGGCGGTCTTTTCCGCCTCTTCCGACAGTCAGCAGGCGTTGGAAGGGTACAAGGGTCATGGCCTGTTCACCTATGTGCTTCTTGAAGGGCTTCAGGGCAAGGCAGACATAAAGAAGGATGGTTACATAACGGTATTAGGCCTTGCCGATTACATAGAGGAGAACGTGATAAAACTCTCCGAGGAGATTTTCAAACGCCAGCAGACGCCGACGATCCAGACAGGCGCTAATTTCCCTATTGGGAAGGTAAAATAGGTTAAAGATTTTTACAATCAAAGAAATTCATTGATATGAAGCTTTCATATCATAATCATTAAAATCAAGATTTTTCAAAGTTATTTGTTTGTAGGTGAACGAGAGAAGTACGCATGAACCGGGAAAAAAATTAAGCCCCTCTATCCGATAGCAGAGGGGCTTTTGACGGGTATCACAGATCGTGAAAAGCGTTTTATGTTATTCCGCAGGGGCGGAATGATCTCAGACATCCTTTCTTTTCAACCAGGCGTCCTGATACAGCCTGCCGATGCAGGCAAATATGGCCAGGAAGAACAAACCGAACATAAAGTTGGGAGAAGTGCCGAGAAGTTCGTCCAGTTTGTGTCCCACATAGAGGAAGAGGAATGAGGCAATTACGATGACGAACCCCCATGAACTCAGCATGAAGATAGCGCTGTACATCTTACGGTCCTGTTGTGCCTTGCTCGTCATTAACATGGCCTTAACCTCCTTTCCCTCAAGATCGATAGTCAAACTACCCTAAACGCCGGGCCCGTTAATTTCCTTAGCTTACCAAAGTCTTGATGGTATTGAAAACCGGCGCCGTGAAGAGGGCAATCAGAATCGTATACATAGCGAAGACGCCCATCAGCTCGCCCGTGTATATCTTCTGATATTTTTGCTTCAGAGAGATGATCGTCATCCCGCCAACAATCAGACAACCAAGCTGAAAATACGGGAATTCGCTTACACCTGTAGCGGTGTACTCGGCAAAGCCGAATGTCGCCGTCACAAGAACTACAAATACCGCCAGGACTAATGTCTTAAATATTTTTTTCATAATCTGTTTACTCCTTTTTTTCTGATTTGTTTTGCCTTATACAAATGAAATATCCATGCCAACTTGGCAAGCGTCTGCATAAAAAATTATAACATATTGATTATGCGTGACTATTGTCGCTTGAGATGAATTCACGGCCGGCCATCAGACACCTGAACGAGGAGTATTATTTAAAGAAATATTAAACGACGTTGAATGAATTGTGCAAAGAGAGTGGAGAATTCAGGCGCTCATCTCCCGAAGTTGTATCCGGGATTTCGGATGTGAGAAACAATTCTCAGCGGCTTATGCAGGCCGTCATTTATCTTCGTCGAAAAGAGCCGGCAAGGCTATCCCGGCATTCTCCCGGATGGCTTTGTCATACAGATATGACATTTCATTTGGTTCCGGGTTAATTTCTATGCAGTAGGCCCCGCTCTCCTTAGCAATTTTTGGGAAACCGGCTGCCGGCCAGACCACACCGGATGTGCCGACGCTGATAAAGAGATCGCTTCGCCTGACAATCAAATTAGCTTCGCTGACGACGTCCTGATTCAGCATGTCGCCAAACCACACTATATCGGGGCGGAGCCAACTGCCGCACTTGTCGCACTTGCAGCTCTTGAAGGTTTCTCCCATATCGTCGAATATTCCATGAGAAGGACAGCGTACGCGCCAGAGACTGCCATGCAGTTCTGTGACGTTTCGGCTTCCCGCCCGCTGGTGCATTCCGTCTATGTTCTGGGTCACTACCCTCACCTGGGGATGAATCTTTTCCAGTTCTGCTATAACATAGTGCCCCGAATGCGGCCGGCATGACAATACAGATTGTCTCCTCAATTCATGAAACTTGAGCACCTTATGCGGATCCCTGTCAAATGCCTCCTGGCAAGCGTATTCCTCCCAGTTGTACTGGCTCCAGATACCGCCCCTGCCGCGATAAGTGGGGACACCGCTTTCCGCGGACATTCCCGCACCGGTAAAAAAAACGATGCTTCTATATTTATCGGAGAGTCCCACTATCTCAACCTCTAAACAACCATTGGTGAACGAACGCTCCCACCAGCCAAGTGCCAAAGCTCACGCACAGCACGACGCCGATGGGATAGTGCCTTGCAAAAGAGATATAGGCGGCGACAAAAAAAAGAATACTCGGTATTATTCCCCATAAGGCTGCCCTGGTAAAGTCTTCCATCAGCTTGAAATTTCCCGGATCGTCTGAATAGATCCAGACCAGAATGATGACGCTGACGATAGGCATCGTCGCGATGAGGCCGCTGAGCGAGGGAAAGCCCCTGCCGATCTGCGTGCAGACAATGATGATGGCGACGCTTACTGCTATCTTTACGAAAAATTCCATACGCCCTCCTAATCAAAAGGATGAGACGCCTGCCCTATAGTTCAATTTGAGAGGATAGTTCGAAGTTATCTATTTGTCAGGTTCTCTGAACACGGCATTCGGATTTATCAAGGGGTCATGGGCGCACGCAAAACAGTAATAAGCGGGCCAGACACATCCGCAACCGGAACCTATCAATTCGAAGCAGGCGCACTTTTCACACAGAGATACAGAGCAACCCAGACACGGTGTAAAAACTTTTGCCTTTACGCAGATTCCACAGAGAACATCGTTTTCCATGATATGTGCCTATCCGAGTGACTGAGAATCAGCGCACGTAAGCCGTTATCTCTCTTACGCCCTTCCGGGGCGTCGGTGAAGAACCTGCTAAAGCTTTGCCGAGGCATATGAGCGCAAGGGGTTCCTTAGCCTGATCGATCCTCAGGATCGTCCTTATAGTTCTCTTCTCGAAGAGGGTGAACCAGAGCGTCCCGAGTCCCAGGGCATGGGCCGCAAGAAGCATGTTCTGGATTGCCGCTGCACACCCATGCTGGTAGGCGAGTCCCCCTCCCTCCAGAAACATATCTGCCCCCGTCTTTTTCGGGTCGCCGATCACTGCTATAATGACCGGCGCCTCATTGACAAAGCCGATCTTATAGCGGTCAACCCACTTCCAGCCGCTCTTTTCAAACAGGACTTTTCTGCATTTTTCAGATTCGGTAAATATGTTATTCTTAATCTCACTATTTGTAACAACGATGAATTCCCAGGGCTGGTTATTCGCTGCGGACGGAGCCCACGTGCCTGCCTCCAGTATCTTATCAAGTACTTCATTACTTACGGGATCAGGCATGAAATTCCTGCAGCTTCGCCTTTCCTTCATAGCAGTAAAGATGTCCATATCTTTCCCCCTTTTCGAGTGGTGAAATCTACCTTTAAGTAGAAAGCAGTGCTGTCGTTCCGGTCCTTCTTATGCAAGCGGAATTTTCTGTCTTGCCGTGTNNATAGCTTTATCTTATGCAAAAACAAGAAAAAAGTAAAACAGCCGAAATGTAAATAGGAGCAATGACCTACCATTTTACATTCCTTTAACTACTGTTGTATCTTATACCTTATCCGTTAAAACGGATGCAAATATTATATGACAGAAATGAGAAGAATCAATATATTCAT
>PLMX01000147.1 GCA_003142635.1 Syntrophaceae bacterium
CTGTAGGAGACGGCCTTGCGGGTGAGGTAATCGAATATCTCAGGAAAATCTGGCCGCAGCATCGGCTCGCCGCCGGAAAGGCAACTGACGTCCTCTTCGCGCGGTAACATTTATTTATGAGGCAGAGGCTGACGTTTTGTGGACTTCAGGAAGGAGCCCGCACCCCCGATCATCCGAAAAATTACCATCGCTAAAGTGTATGTTTCCCCTGTAAATAGAAGTATAATACATTGATATTATTACTCTCACCATAAAGGTGTCGACAAGGCTATTTTCATTCTTTTTTGTGACGGCTGGCCGTCATGTGGGTTTCAATTGGCTATCAGCAAACCTCAGAATAGTCCAATGGATTGTTTTTACTAATTTGAGGACGCCAATTTCAGGCTCGACGGGTATGGTGCGGGTGGCTCCCTATGGGATCGGTTTGGCGTTTGGGCATGGGGGCAAGCATCCTTGAACGTCCATTTTAAAACGATCCACCGCCAGTCAGGTCTTCCTCTGTCCGACCTTGATTCGTTTAGTTATCCTTTCCATCCTGTCCATACGAGCAAATACAAATCTGGATAGAAATTTTAGACTTACCACGGCCCCGGTGCTTTCCACGTCAGCGGGAAGGGTTGATGATTGACCAGATGTTCAACGACCGGTTTGAGAAAAGCAGAAACGGCGTGAACCGCCTCCGCAAAGGTATCCGCACCGTCGGTCATCCGGTTCTTGCGGAGGAAGGCCTTCCATTGGGCCGTTTTCGTTTCGTCCCTCATGAAGGTTTCGGTAAAGGCGATCGGATCGGCCGGAATGTCGGTGTGGCGCTTTGAGAAGGTTCCCACAATCGCAGTCGCCAGCGGCTTGCCGTCGAAATCGAACTGTCGGGAAAGAAGGCGGATGTCCCAGAAATCTTTCATGCGGCTGTTCATAACGCCATGTCTGACCATCGCCTCGAACTTCTCGGCAATTGTGCTCTCTCGACTGTATCCACGGACCTGCGGCGCCGGCAGATCGAGAATGGTGGGATAGGTCATCAGCTTTGGAGGCGGAACCACAACATCGCCGAACCCAACATCAAGCTGAATGACGATTCGCGCGGTATCCAGCGCCCCACGGAAGCGGACACGCACCCCTTCGTAGTTTGCTTCTTCGGTGATTCGCTCTCCCCGAACACTGTCCGGATCGAAAACAACCCCATCCGGCTCCACCTCCTGACGGCATATGTCGCGGATCATGTCGAGAATGGCTTCAGGGTTGTTCTTCATCCTTCCCAGCATGTCGATGTCCATCGTGGAGCGTGACACGCGCGCATTCCAGACCAGGAGCATCAACGCCCCTTTGAGAATAAATTTTCTGGCATGGGATGACCGGGAAAGTCGGTACAGAAAACGCTCGATCGCGTAGTATTGGGAAAGCTCGTTGAAGGGCCGGGCGGATTCTTTTGACTTGTCGAGCAGGCGTTGATGAATGGAAACGGCGATGTTCCGGGGACGGGGGTTTGTCATAGCGTCGCCTCCAGATAGGGGCGCATGACCTTTTCCACGCGGCATATCCGGGCAAAATGCATGAGTTCGTCTACCTTGAGTCGTTTGCGCTGCCGATAGAGCTTCAGTGCCTCCAGAACAACATCCAGGCCGATCTTGTTGCGGTATTTGAAGCTGTCGGCCAGGGTCTTTTCCGGGCTGTAGATCCGCACCCGGATGCCGTCCATATCATGCTCCTCCGCCCCTTCTTCAAATGCGTCTCCTTGAAACCAGAAGATCCTGAGAGGAGGATACGCCAGGCGAGGCGGTTCTGCGCCGCGCGGCAGGGCGAGATAGATCTCGTGGGGAATCTCGGACGTCATCTCATGCCAGGAGAGAGCAGAAATGAGACAGATCACACCCTTCGGGACCTTCAGGGCAACGGTTACGAGATCCGGGTTTCCCATCGCCGGCATGTCGGCAAAGCGATACATCCCACGCCCCAGCTGCTCTACAGCTCCCTGATCGCGCATCGCGTAAAGAGTCCGGGGGTGGATGCCCGCCTTCATCGCCTCCCCGGTACGAAAGGCGCCGCTTCGAGAACGGAGCAGATCCTTGGCCCTCTTTACGACCGCTGTGTCCGTCTTTCTGATGTTTGGCCCCATGGATAAAGATACCTACACTTGTTGTTATTTGCTGGTAATTCTATCCGAGATAATTCGATATAGCAAGAGGAATAATACCATAATTTTGTATTACGATCTATTATTTGCGTTCATCTGCAGCATGGGCAGGATGCACCGCAGAAGGTACAAAATAGATAATACGATACAGAGGGAAATTCTCTTGAGATTCACAGCGCGCCTTTTATCGCTCTATGATGAAGTATCGTCGGGGGATAAAAACATTTCAGGGTAATGGTCTGCCCATGGTTGCCTTTGTATTCAACAATAACCCGCAGGATTGCCGGGTCATCCCAAATGGGTAAGAGCAACGATTTTATTGACAACCGCCCATCGTGATGCGAAACACAGCCACGATCATAAGCATAAACATGACCACGAGCATCTGCACGAACATTGGCAAGCTTGGCCACACCAACGGCAGCAGCCTTCCTCTGCCTTATCTTGACGGGCGAATGTGGGGTTAAAGGCTTGGGACAATGATCTTCACCGGGCACTCACAGGGCGGGAAAGAGAAACCATCTTCCAAAATGTTGCCGCCGCATATGGAGCGGGAATGGACATAAAGATTAACGTGGTGTTCATACCGGGTCTTGTGGATGTCGATCAGGTTGAGGCAATCGCTGCCTGG
>PLMX01000205.1 GCA_003142635.1 Syntrophaceae bacterium
CTCAAGGGCATGTTCCAGCCCTTATCTTGCTGGTCTGGTCTGCCGGGGCAAAGATGGTTGACATTTCAATCAAATAGAGGCATGTTCAGAATCACGAATAAGTCCCAGTCACATAAACCCCCAAAAATGATGTGGTGAAGTGATGGTGATTCCCGAATAGAAGCCCCGTGTCTCAAAAGAGTGCGGGGTTTTGCATTTTATTCATCCCTTCTTATAGGTGACCTTATGAAAGATGACAGTAAGACAAAGAAGCAGCTCGTAGATGAACTGACGGAATTGCGCTCGCAAAATGCCGCGCTGAAAAATTCAATAACCGTGAGTGTCTCGGCTGAACTTGCGGTCGATGAGGCCCGTCGTTATGCTGAAAGTATTGTAGAAACTGTTCGAGAGCCCCTCTTGGTCCTGGATGCGGATTTGAAGATCATCTCTGCGAACCGTAACTTTTACAGAACCTTTAAAGTAACTCCTGATGAGACGATCGGAAGTTTCATCTATGACCTTGGAAACAAACAATGGAACATCCCCAAACTTCAAGAGCTGCTTGAAGAAGTCCTTCCTGAAAAAGAAGCGTTCGACGACTTCGAAGTTGTCCATACCTTCCAGGACATCGGTCATAAAACCATGCTGCTCAACGCCCGCCAAATATATTGGAAAGACACCGGCGCAAAGACAATCCTTCTTGCCATTGAGGACATCACCGAGCGCAGGAAATTGGAAGAAGCCCATAACAACTTGGCTGCAATTGTGGAATCTGCTGATGACGCAATAATAGGCAAGGACTTAGCGGGTATCATTGTAAGTTGGAATAGAGGGGCAGAAATTGCATATGGATACAATGCCAAGGAGGTTATAGGCAAGTCGATATCTTTATTAATACCGCCCGGTCACCCTAAAGAATACAAAGAATTATTAACAAAGAGATCGAGCGGAGAGCTTATTAAGAATTATGAAACTCAACGCATGAGAAAAGACGGTAAAATAGTCGATGTTTCGCTGACAATATCTCCCGTTAAGGACACATCAGGGGAAATTACAGGTGATTCCATAATTGTTCGCGACATCACCGAGCGCAAGCGACTGGAAAGTTTATTATTAGACTCTGAAGAACAGTATAGGCGTCTTTTTGAAACTGCAAGCGATGGGATAGTCCTTTTAGAAAAACGCGAAGGGAAGATAACCCATGCGAATCCGGCCACCGAGAAGATGTTGGGCTATACCAAAAATGAGAGCATTGGGAGTAAGCTTCAGGACATCGGTGTTATGCTCGATACGAGTGATTTCCAAACGACAATGCAAAATTTGAACAAGAGCGGCATTATTAATTACCGTAATGTAAAGGTAGAAACCAAGTCCGGGCAACATATCGATACAGAGATATATCTTGTGGATAGGGCAAAATTAGTACAATGCAACATTCGCGATATTACCGAGCGCAAGCTGGCGAAGGAGGATTTGAAGCAGGCCGAGGAAAGATATCGAAGCATTTTTGAGAACGCTCAGGAAGGCATCTTCCGGTCAACGCCGGATGGAAAAATGATCATGGCCAATCAGGCCATGGCGAAGATGTTTGGATACGCTTCCCCCAAAGAACTCATAACCGGCATAACCGACGTGGCCCGTCAACACTATGTGAATCCTGAAGATCGCAGAAAACTTAAAGAGATGATAGAAGAGCATGGCTTCATAAAGGGGTATGAGGCTCAGCTTTACAGGAAGAATGGTAGCATTGTTTGGATTTCCATCACCA
The DNA here is from genome assembly GCA_003142635.1 of Syntrophaceae bacterium. Taxonomy (GTDB): domain Bacteria; phylum Desulfobacterota; class Syntrophia; order Syntrophales; family UBA2185; genus Fen-1135. Next base: position 1,748 of record PLMX01000205.1, read on the forward strand.
TGCATGCGGTTCGAGATGAAAAGGGACATATTTTATATTATGACGGTATTGATGAGGATATCACGAACCGGAAAGAGAACACAGAACGGATGAGAAAGGCACTGGGAGCGACCGTTCGGGCCATTGCCGTGACCGTTGAGACGAGGGATCCCTACACGGCAGGACATCAACGCAGAGTTGCCGACCTATCCCGTTCTATTGCCACGGAGATGAAACTTTCAGTCGATCAGATCGATGGGATCCGCATGGCTGCTACCATCCATGATCTCGGCAAGATATCCGTTCCTGCAGATATCCTCAGTAAACCAAAAAAACTAACGGACATCGAATTCAGTCTCATCAAGACCCATCCGCAGTCCGGTTATGACATCTTGCAGGACATTGACTTCCCCTGGCCCGTTGCCAGGATCGTTCTGGAGCATCATGAAAGGATGAATGGTTCCGGATATCCCAATGGTTTAACGGGAGACAATATTCTTCTGGAGTCACGGATCATAGCCGTGGCTGATGTGGTGGAATCCATGGGCACCCACCGTCCCTATCGTCCCTCCCTGGGCATTGACGCCGCTCTGGAAGAGATTGAGAAGAACAGAGGAACCCTTTACGACGATGCTGTTGCAGATGCCTGTCTAAGATTATTTCGGGAGAGGGGTTATCAGCTTTCGTGATCTGTTGATGCCAATCCCATAGAAAATACCTGTTTTCAACTGGTAATCTTCACTTCAGCTCTGACCTGAAAATTAAGGATAAGTAGGTATAACACACAGAATCAAATGTTCATGAAAAACGGATATTTTCAAGAAATCGTCAATTCGAGGAAATATATCGCCAAAACAGTATTTTTAAGAAAATACATATAATCATAAACGGGTCCCGTGAGGCCGGAATTAATGGTCTATAAAGAACTTCCCGTAAGCGACAATTAAGAGGTCTCAAAAAACATTCCACGTTTCTTCTGATAATGATCACCGATACCGCACTCCATATTCTGTGGTCAAACGCCTCTTGACACACAAGATCCTTCTTCATATACTCCCACCGTGAAAAAGGAAGTTCTTATCAATAATAATCCCATCATCGGCACCTCCACCGGCGAAGAGTGGCATGTCTTTTGTCATTGTCCAGCATCTGGACACGACCCACAAGGGTATCATAGATGAAAAAGACGCCGTCTGATCCGGCAGATGCTGCCGCGCTGCGCCGCCGTGCAGAAGAAAAACTGCAGGGGAAGCAGAAAGGTAAAACTCATAGACCCCTAATCGTAGCCCATGAATTGGGGGAAAATCGGCTCATGTAGAGCTTAAAAAAGAGGCCAGATGCCATGCACATCGGTATATCGACACAGCCAGTGGTTGCTCTAATCGCGGGGATATTGATTCTACTTGTCCCGAGACTATTGAGTTATATCGTTGCCATCTATCTCATTATAATTGGCATTCTGGGGTTACTCCGCTGATTGGCTTGCTAATCTTCCATTGCAGGAAAATTATCCTTAGAAACAAAATAACCCAGCAGTCA